>NZ_JAMDLQ010000070.1:0-1646 GCF_024705715.1 Clostridium sp. LY3-2 | reverse complement strand
TCTTAAAACTTAAATTCGTAAAAAGAATTGCTGGTTTTGTATTATATAAATCTGTTCAATTTTCAAAGACCATTTAACTCTGTCGCACTCAAGCGACTTGCTTATCTTAACATTTAAGTTTTTCTCTGTCAACATCTTTTTTAAAAATGTTTTTTCAGAAGAAAATCTTAGTTACTAAAACTCCGGTAAATCTATCCGTTTGCCTCAGCGACGTGTTTAATAATATCATATACTTTTGATCATATTATATATATTATCCCTATAACGACAAATTATTCTTAAATTTCTCTGAATTTCTATAATTTTCTCCATATTATATAGTGTGATACACTAGGCAATGTTTAATTATAAAATTTGTAATAATCATTCATTTTATGAAATATTATATAAATTGAATATGTTATTTTTATTGTATTAAATATCTTTTCTCTATATAATTTTATTTAAATATTACTTTATAAGGGGGTGTAACTATGAATAAAATTCTATATGAATGTCCAAAATGCAAGTGCAATGAGTTTGTATCTGATCAATTTCAAGCTACTGGAGGAAACTTTGCAAAAATATTCGATGTTCAAAATAAAAAATTTATAACTATAAGTTGTAAAAAATGTGGATTTACTGAACTTTATAGATCTTCAACTTCTGACGGATGGAATATACTAGATTTATTAACATAAAAAAAATAAGCTTGTACAAAAGTACAAGCTTATTTTTATTTAAATCTTATTTCACCATCTTTAAAATCGTCTAATATAGCTAATGATTCAACTCTTACTCCCATATCTTCTAGTATCTTTCTACCGTCTTGGAAGCCTTTTTCTATTACTATACCTACTCCAACTAATTCTGCTTCTGATTTATCTACAAGTTCTAATAGTCCTTTAGCTGCGCATCCCATAGCTAAGAAGTCATCTATTATAAGAACTCTTTCACCTTTGTTTAAAAATCTCTTTCCAACTCTTACTACGTATTCTTTCTTTTTAGTATATGAAAAAACTTTCGCTTCATAAAGATCTTTATCTAAATTTAAACTTTCTGTCTTTTTTGCAAAAACAACTGGTGCAAAATCAAAGTATTGTGATACTATAGCTGCAATTCCTATTCCTGAAGATTCTATAGTTAATATCTTATCTATTTTTTCGTCTTTAAATATTCTTTTAAATTCCTTACCAATTTCATTTAAAAATTTTATATCCATTTGATGATTTAAAAAACTATCAACTTTTAGTATGTTTCCATCTCTAAGTCTACCTTCTTTTAATATTTTTTCTTCTAAGCTTTTCATTAAAATCTCTCCTTAAAATATGTACTAAAACACCAATAGCCTTACTATTCTTCTGTAAAATAAAAAAAGGATAGCTAAATAAGCCTATCCTTATGTATAATCAACGATAATACATTCGTAGTTAGGATTTTTGGCACCTTGTAGAAACGCTCAAACCATCGTAATTGAGCATATACGAATAAAAGTTATTCAATTCTTTCTAATACTATATCACTTTAATTAATATAATACAAGATTTTATTTATGTATAAAAAAAAAGCTATGATAACATAGCTTTAATCTTGGTGGAGGTAAGGAGATTCGAACTCCTGACCCCCTGCGTGCAAGGCAGGTGCTCTCCCAACTGAGCTATACCCCC
>NZ_JAMDLQ010000007.1:0-64398 GCF_024705715.1 Clostridium sp. LY3-2 | reverse complement strand
CAACATACTTTACTTCAATTAGTATAGTTCAAATAATAGTTCAAAAGATTATGGGATACCCAGGTATTTCTTGGATAACTTCCTTCTTTGGATTTGTTGTCTTAATGGCACTTGGAATAGACTACTCTATATTTATAATGACTAGGTTTAATCAAGATAAAGAACCTGATATGAAAAAACGTATAGTTAAAACTATGATAAGTATGGGAGGAGTAATTATTTCAGCTGTAATTATATTAAGTGGTACATTTGCAGCTCTTTTACCTTCAGGAGTTTTATCTTTAATTGAGATATCAATGGTAGTTTTAACAGGTATACTTTTATATGTTGTAGTAATATTACCATTATTTATACCAGCTATGGTAAGAATATTTGGAAAAGCAAATTGGTGGCCATTTAATAGAGCTATAAATAAAAGTGTAGAAGGAAATAGTAATTTAGAAAAATAAAAAATATAACTTTAACTATATTGATTAATTATAATATCCATTGTTATTATATAATTATAAAATTAGATGGAGTTAAAATATGAGAATAAATAAATTACTAAGTAACTTTGGGATATGTTCAAGAAAAGAAGCTAATAATATAATAAAAAATGGAAGAATATTAGTTAATGGTAAAGAGTGCACTGAAGGGCAGTGGGTAGAATTAACAGATGAAATCCTCTTAGATGGTGAAATTTTAAAAGAAAAAGAAAAAGTCTACTTACTTTTAAATAAACCTGTTGGAGTAACTTGCACTGCCTCTTTAGATGTTAAAGATAATATTATAGACTATGTTAATTATAAAGATTATATTTTTCCTGTAGGAAGGCTTGATAAACCATCAAGAGGACTTATTTTACTTACTAATGATGGGGATTTAGCAAATGATATATTAGAATCAGAAAACAATCATGAAAAAGAATATCTAGTAACTGTAGATAAAGTAATAACAGACGAGTTTATAGAAGGTATGGAAAATGGTGTTTTGATTTTAGGAGTTAAAACTAGAAAATGCAAGATGGAAAAAGTAAATGATTATGATTTTAAAATAATATTAACTCAAGGGCTTAACAAACAAATAAGAAGAATGTGTAAAAATTTTCATTATAATGTTTTGAGGCTTGAGAGGATAAGAATACTTAATTTAAAAATTGATAACCTAGAATACGGAAAATATAGAGAATTAACAAAAAGTGAATTAGAAGAATTAAAAAAGAACCTTTAAGGTTCTTTTTTTATATAATAAAACATATTTTATTATTAGTTAATAATAATTATTGATTAAAAGAAAAATTAGTTATATAATGTATTTAAGATTAAGAAATTAAATATAAAGGAGGGAAATTTATGAAAAGATTTATATGTACAGTTTGTGGTTATGTTTACGAAGGGGAGAGTGCTCCTTTAAAATGCCCTATATGTAATGTAGGACCTGATAAATTTATAGAAGAAGAAAAGGAAAGTGATGATGACTTTATTTTTAGAGAATATAAAGTGTTAAATAAAGTAAAAGAAAATGATTTTGTTACTTCTTTTTATTTAAAAAGAAATGATAACAAAAAATTAAAAGAACATAAAGCAGGACAGTTTGTTTCTATAGATGCTATTAAAGACGGGGCTAATAAAGGCGCTATAAGGCAATACAGCCTTTCTATGAAGCCTGGATCAGATAATTATAGAATAAGTGTAAAAAGAGAAGATAAAGGGATTGTATCAAGCTATTTACACGATAATATAAATAAAGGAGATATAGTTAAATTAACTAATCCTTTAGGTGAATTCCTTTTAAAAGAAAATTCTAATAGACCTGTAGTATTTTTAAGTGGAGGAATTGGAGTTACTCCAGTTTTATCAATGCTTTATAAAGCAGCAGAAGAGGGACGTGATATTTTATTTGTACAAGCTGTATTAAATAGCAAGGCTCATACTTTTAAAGAAGAACTTAGAATTTTAAAAGAAAAGCATAAAAATATTAAAAGTGCAGTATTTTATCAAAGTCCATTAGAAAGTGATAAGATTTTAGAAGATTACGATCACTTAGGGATAGTAAGCAAGGAATGGCTTCTTAATAATATGCCTAAAAATGGAGAGTTTTATTTTTGCGGACCACTTGGATTTATGAAACACATAAACGATACTTTAAAAGAAATCGGGATTTCTAAAGAGGATAGAAACTATGAGATGTTTGGTCCATCTAAAGATTTAGACGAAATATAAGAGAGTGGCTTTTTGCCACTCTCTTATTTATCTAAATTTTCTAAGGCTTTTGAAGGAACCTTATCTTTTGAAACTTCTTCATAAGTTTTAATTTCATTAACTTCATTATCTTTTGTAGTCTTAGGTGTAATCTTTAAATACCTATCCTTTTTTAAGTTTTTTGTTGCAAAAAATGTTATATCGATTTTAGTTCCTTTTTCATTAAAGGCTTCGAAATTATACTCATATTTTTTAATGATAGAGCCATCATCTATTTTAACTTCTTTAACTTTACCATCAGTAGTTATTTTTACATAATAAGAATCTGAATTTAAATCAAATATTCCAGCTTTGAAAGCGAAAAACCCTCCCCCTATAATTAATATAATTAACAAAATACTAATTGGTTTTTTCATAATATTACCTCACCTTTATTTATCTTATGACTAAATTATAATTTAAAGATAGATATTCTAATATTGAAAACACTTAATTTAAACTTACACTTTTGTAAGATATGATATAATATCATTGAATTAAATTTGTGAGGTGTAATTTATGATTAAACATATAGTAACTTGGAACATTAAAGAAGAAAACAAAGAAGAAAATATGAAAGAAATGAAGAGAAGACTTGAAGATTTAAAAGGAAAAATAGAAGAGATAGTAGATATAGAAGTTGGAATAAATATAAATAAATCAGAGGCTAAAAAAGATATAGTTTTACTTTCAGAATTTAAATCTTTAAAGGATTTAGATATTTATCAAAATCATCCTCTTCACTTAGAAGTAGGTAAGTTCGTAAAAGAAATAGCAATAGATAGAAACGTTGTAGATTACGAAGTGTAAAAAGAAAGTGAGACAAAAATGAAATTTAAAGTACCAGATTATTTTAATGAATTTTCTTGTATAGGTGGAGCTTGTGAAGATACTTGCTGTTCTGGCTGGGAAATTGTAATAGATGATAAAACATTTAATAAATATAAAAATGTAAAAGGTGATTTTAAAAAAATATTAGACGAAAATATTATAAAAAGTGATGAAGATAATATATTTCGTCTAAAAGAAGAAAATTGTTTCTTTTTAAATAATGAAAAGATGTGTGAAATATATAAAAACCTAGGGGAAGAGTATCTATGTCACACTTGCAAAGAATTTCCTAGAGTTACAGAGGAATTTTTAGATATAAGGGAAAGTTTATTATCACTTTCTTGCCCTGAAGCCTCTAGAATCATTTTAAGTAAGCCTAGAGAAATAAAATTTAAAATAAAAGATATAGATGAAGAAATAGTAGAAGATAGTAATATCGAAAGAGAAGTTTTAGATGATTTTTTAAATTGCAGAGAAGTTATTTTTAAATTATTAGAAAGAAAAGATATATCTTTTAATAAAAGATTAGTATTAGTTTTAAATTTTTCAAACGAGGTACAAAACAAAATAGATTTAGGTGATATGGATGAAATAAAAGATGTAATAAAGAATTACCTAAATAATGAAGTTATAGTTGAAATTTTAAAAGAAACAGATAGAGAAAATTTTAAAAAAGATAGTGTTACTTTAATAGAAATATTAAATACTTATATAGATTTAAACCATATAAATTCTAATGATATTTTAAAATTAAACTTTGCATCAAATTATTTAAAAGAAAACGAAAGAATTTATTTAAATAATTATAAAAAATTTGATGAAGGATTTAAAGAAAACTTATATATCTTTGAAAGTCTAATTAATTATTTTGTATTTAGGTATTTTATGAAATGCATATTTGATTATGATATGTCTTCTAAAGTAAAGTTTGCAATTATTAGTACAGTACTAATTAAAGAGTTATCAATTATAGAATATATAAATAAAGGAAATTTAAATAAAGAAGATGTGAGTACTATAGCTAGAAATTACTCAAAAGATATAGAACATTCAGACGAAAATGTAGAGTCACTTTTTGAAAGCTTTGAAACAGAAGATTTATTTAATATAGAAAATTTAACTAATATAATAATGGAATTATTTTAATAGAAATTGCACTTTAATAGGGTGCAATTTTTTTATTGAAGTAATTTAAAAAATAGCATAAGAATATAATTTTAAATTAATTGGAAGTCTAAATATATATTTTATATTTAGAGGTGATTAAATTTGAAAAATGTATGTGTTGTAGGAAGTATAAATGAAGATTTAGAGATAGAAATAGATAATCTCCCTAAAAATGGTGAGACAATAATATCTAAAGGATTATCTATATATTGTGGAGGAAAGGGAAGTAACGGGGCAGTTTCTCTTAAAAGAAACGGAAGCTATGTTTATTTTATAGGTAAAATAGGAAAGGACTTAAGTGGAACTAAGGGCTTAAATAAATTAAAAGAAGTAGGAGTAAACACAGAAGGGGTTATTATAGAGGAAGGATTAGAAACTGGAAAGGCAGTAATATTTTTATTTAATGATGGAACTGATTCTATAATCGTAAATGCAGGCTCTAATATGGATTTAACTCCTAAGGATATTTTATCTAAAGAAGAACTTATAAAATCTTCTGATGCAGTAGTATCAGGACTTGAAATCCCAGAAGAAACAGCTCTAAAAGCTTTTAAAATAGCTAAAAAGCATAAAAAGATGACTATATTTAACCCATCACCAACAAAAGATAAGCTAAAAACAGAGGTTTTAAAATACACAGATATTTTACTTCCAAACAAACTAGTTACAGAAACACTTACAGGAATTAAAATTACAGATGAGAATTCCTTAAAAAGTGCTGGAGAAATTTTTATAAAAGGTGGGGCAAAGGTTATAGTATTTATTTTAGGAACTGAAGGGGTTTTTATTTACAATAAAGAAAAAAGTAAGTATTTAGAGTCTAAAAAAGTTAAGGTTGTAGACGCTACTTGCGCTGGAGATACTTTTATAGGTTCCTTTACAAGTATTATTAAGGATTTATCTTTTGATGAAATTTATAAGGGATGTATTTATGGAAATGCTGCTAAAAACATATGTATAGGAATAAAAGGAAGCGAACCATCTATTCCTTTTAAGGAAGAAATAGAAAAAAGCTTAGATTAATCTAAGCTTTTTTATTAGTGTCTCATTCTAGTTGCTTGTTGTCTAGCCTTTTTGATTTGTGAGTGGTCTATTGGAACTAGATCTCTCTTAGTAGTAAGGTTAACTACGTTTTGAATTTGAAGAACTTCAGAATCTTCTTTACCTTTAACACCTTTAAGTCCCATTATCATTACTTTATTCCCTTTAAATACTGGGATAAACTCAGGTTTTTTGAACCATTTATTTTTTTTGTATCTACATTTTACAACGCCTCTACCAGCATCAGGTTTTACTATTAAGTTAACGATTAATTTATTAAAAATAAGATAATTCTTTTCTTCCATGTTTATAGATACTACAGTACCTGAAGTACTTGTTATTCTATCTCCGTATTTTTGAAAATAAGAATCTCTAAAATATTTATCAAATTTATCTTTCATTCCCATAACCAAATTCTCCTTTATAATCGAAATAAGTCCGTATGTGTTACTAAAACATAACTTATATTATTATATCATAAAAAATATTTTTAAGAAATATATTAATAATGATTAAAGTGATTAAATTTTACCAAAATTTTTAATAAAATATAAAAAATTCCGTTTATAATTTATTAGAAACAAAATGAGAAAATTGTACACAATGAAATTATAAATCATATACTATAATATAAAGAATTTTAAGGAGATAATATGATGGGTAAAGAGTTAGGTAAATTTTTTAAATTTCTAGGTACAGTTTTTATTATTTCTCTTATGTTTATAGTTTTAATTTGTGAGTTATTTTCTTTAAATTTTAAAAACACCATATTTATTTTTGGTGGAATTTTAGCCTTTTTTGGAATTCTTGCAAAGGCAAATGGAAGTCCAAGTAAAATTTGTGGAAATTCTATAGGGGAAATTAATGCAGAGATAACTGGAAGTGATATGCTAAGGATTAATAAATTAACAAGTAGCACTGAAAAAGGAATAGAATTTTATAAAGCAAATATTGAGTATATATTAGACCATTACATCTTAGGAGTTTCAGGGATTTTATATATATTAATCGGTATATTATAAAAAAATTAGACTCATCTGTTTAAGATTTTCTTAAATATATGAGTCTATTTTTGTGGTATTATTATATAGACAGGTATATTAAATATTAAATAAAATATATATTAAAAATGTGTATTAAGTAAAATTACCTGAATTTAAGAGGTGGATGAAAAATGAATTCGCAAACTATGTATATAGCAAATAAAGCAATAGAGACATACAAGGAAGCTAAAACGGAATTAAGGTTTGATGGAGAATATATAAATCACTTTGCATCTTTAGTATTTGCTGACCAAAATGAAAATATTGATATTGAAAAAATAAAAGAAATAAGAAAATATATAAAAAAGAATACGAAGAGTCTTCAAAGTTTTAGGGGGGATATGTTATATATGATATCTATCCTTATAAGTAGAGAAGAAAATTATGAAGAGTTTTCTGATACATTAATCGAAGTGAATGAAACTTTAAAAGATAACGGTTTCAAAAGTAGCCCGTATTTAGTACTAGCCTCATACTCTATAGTTAAAAGAAGTAATAAAAGTGAAAGAAAAAGAGTTTTAACTAACATGAAACTTATATATTCACTTTTATATAAAGAGTTTAATAATATAACAGATGATGAAGATTACTTAATCTGTGCACTTTTAGCTATTAAATTTGTAAGAGATAATGAAGAGCCAAAAGAAGTATTAAAATATATAGAAAGTATGTTTAACTCACTTTTAGATTTAGAAAACTACAGTAGAAATGATCTTCAAAACATAGCAACTTCAATGCTTTTAAATAGTAGTGCAACGGCTCAATATGAAATAAAAGATTTAATAAATGAATTTAAAGAAAGTGATATGAAAATAGGAGATCAAGTTTTAAATATTATAAGTGTAGTAGCAAGAGACGAAGATATAAGAACCTATGTTCAAAATGTAAAAGATGTTGTAGAATATTTATGTGATGAAGAAGGGGAATATGCGTTCTATATGGATAAGACTTTTAGGACTATGATAGGTATAGTTATAGTTGAACTTTATGAGCGCAAAGAAAGTGGATTCACAAATAGATATTTAAAAGAGCTATTATGCTTCTCAATTTATTCTTTTATAGCTAGAAAAAAGCAAAACGTTTTTGAAGAGGTATTAGCTTAAGAAAAGGTGAAAGATGGAAAGAATCATATTACACGTTGATATGGATGCGTTTTTTGCATCAGTAGAACAATTAGATAATAAAGCCCTTAGAGGAAAGCCTGTTATAGTTGGTGGAGTAAGAGAGAGAGGCGTTGTATCTACTTGTTCTTATCAAGCTAGAAAATATGGTGTGCATTCTGCTATGCCTGCATTTATGGCAAGGAACCTTTGTCCAAATGGGATATTCGTTCCAGTTAGAATGCAAAGATATAAAGAAATTTCAAGAAAGGTATTTGAAATTTTTAAAGAAGTTACAGATATAGTAGAACCTCTTTCTATAGATGAAGCATATCTAGATTTAACTAATAATATAAGGTTTAAAACTGGTATGGAAGCTGCAATGTATATTAAAAGAAGAGTTTTTAAAGAAATTGGATTAACCTTATCTGTTGGTATTTCTTATAATAAGTTTTTAGCAAAAACTGCATCAGATTGGAATAAGCCAAACGGGATTAAAGAGATATCAAAAGAAATGATGCCAGATATACTTTTTGATTTAGATATAAAAAATGTTTATGGCCTTGGAAAAAAGTCAGTTCATAAGCTTAATAATATGGGACTATATAAAATAAAAGACCTTTATAAGTTAGATAAAGAGTTTTTTATTAAATACTTAGGGAAAAATGGTTTAGAAGTATATGATAGAATCAGAGGAATTGATAATAGAGAATTAAATATAGATAGAAAGAGAAAATCTATAGGAAAAGAAAGAACTTTAAAAACCGATACAGAAGATAAAGAAGAATTAAAAGAATATATTATAAATTTTTCAAAAGAAATTAAAAATATATTAGATAGAGATAATAAGAGTTTTAAAACTATAGTTTTAAAATATAAAACAAAAAGTTTTAAAAATCACACTAGATCTAAAACCCTTAATTCTTATATAAAAGATGAAAAAGAAATAATAAAAGAAGGGTTAGAACTTTTAGAAAATGAAGAATTTAATGAACCTATAAGACTTATAGGATTAAGTGTAACTTCATTTAAGGAAACTATGGTAGAACAAATTAAGTTATTTTAGTTATAAACTGATTTAAAGTAGATTTAAGCTGAAAATCAAAGATTCTATAAATTGACAAATATATACGTTTACAATTATAATTCAAGAGTAATATATTTTTAGGAGTGAGCAAAAGATGAATAAACAAGAACTTGCAAAAATGATAGATCACACAGCACTAAAGCCAGAAACAACTGGTAAAGAAATCGAAAAATTATGCAAAGAAGCATTAGAATATAATTTCGCTTCAGTTTGCGTAAATCCAGGAAGAGTAAAAGAAGCATACGAATTACTTAAGGGTAGTGATGTAAAAGTATGTACAGTTATAGGATTTCCTTTAGGTGCAAATACTAAAGAAGTTAAAGCTTTTGAAACTACTGATGCAATCAAAAATGGTGCAACAGAAGTAGATATGGTTATAAATGTTGGAAAACTTAAAGATGGAGATTTAGCATACGTTAAAGAAGATATAGAAGCTGTAACAAATGCAGCTAAAGGAAAAGCATTAACTAAAGTTATAATAGAAACTTGTCTTCTTACAGATGAAGAAAAAGTTACAGCTTGTAATTTAGCAAAAGAAGCAGGAGCTGATTTTGTTAAAACTTCAACTGGGTTCTCAACAGGAGGAGCTACAAAAGAAGATATAAGTCTTATGAGAAAGACTGTAGGGCCTAATATGGGAGTTAAAGCTTCAGGTGGAGTTAGATCTTTTGAAGGTGCTAAAGATATGATAGATAACGGAGCAACTAGAATAGGTGCTTCAGCTTCAATAGCTATCTGTGAAGGAAAAGAATCAAATAGTAATTATTAATTTTAAAAATATGATTCAAATTAAAAGAAGGCGCATAGCCTTCTTTTTTGTATTTTTGTTTATAAAAATTTTTTTAAGAAATTATCGCTAAAATTAATATATAAGAATACTAATATAATATACGACTATTAATAAGGAGGAAATACTAAATTATTTTAATTTAGGAAAGTAGTATGAGGAAAGAATTAACTCCAAAAGAAGTTATATTTAATTTAGAGATAAGTGAAAGCGAAGGGGTTAAGAAATTAAAAGATATAGATGAGATAAAAAATAATTATAAAAAGATAAAAAGGGCATTAAATATAAAGAAAGAAGGTTATAACCTTTATCTTATGGATACTTTTTCAAAAGAAAAGGTAGATGAGTTAGTTCTTTTTATTGAGGAAGAATACAAATCATTAGAACCTCCTTCTGATATATGCTATGTAACTTTAAAAGAAGATAAAAAGCCATTCCCGATATTTTTAACTAACGGGAGAGGAAAAGAACTTAAAGAAGAAATAAAAAATTTAAAAGAAGAATATTTAATTAAAGCAATAGAATTTTATAATACATCCTCAAATGAAGAAAAAGATACTATTGTAGATGATATTCATTCAAAGAGAAATACTTATATCTCAGAGCTTATGGAAGTTGCAAAAAAAGAAGGCTTTGACGTAAAGGCTACAAGTGGTGGCTTTGCATTTATTCCTTTAGATAACGGAGAAGTTATGACAGAAAAGGAATATGATGACCTTCCTGTAGATGAGAAGGATATTATTTTAAATAAAGCATCTGGACTTAAAGAAATAGCAGAAGATATATTAGAAAAACTTAAAAATATAGAAGTTAATTCTTTAGATAAACTAAAAGAGATATTTAAAGAATATATAACAGAAGAGATGCGAGAATATAAAGAAGATGTTTTACTAGAATTTATAGTAGATGATGATGTTTATAATTATTTAGAAAAGCTTTTTATAAATATAGAAGATGAACTTTTAGATAATTATAATATTGATTTAGAAGACGAGAGCACCTTAACTGAAATAGTATCAAAATATGATATTGAAGTTATAGTAGATAACACTAACTTTAAAAATCCTAGAGTAATTTATGAAGACGATCCAAGTCTTATGAACCTTTTAGGAAATATTGAATATGAAAGTCAAAATGGTAATTATATAACAGACCTTTCTTTAATAAGTAGCGGTTCGTTACTTGAAGCAAATGGTGGGTGTTTAATAATTAGATTAAATAGTTTAATAAGTAATATTAACAGTTATTATTATTTAAAGAAAACTTTGCTATCTGGAAAGCTTAACTTTGACAGCAATAGAAATTATCTAGAACTTTTATCTATAAATGGATTAAAGCCAGAAGAAATTCCGATAGATGTAAAAGTTATATTAATTGGAGATTATGAAAGTTATAACATTCTTTATAATAATGATGAAGATTTTAAAAAGATCTTTGGAATGAAATGCGATATGACAAGAACTCTAAAAGGAGTTAAAAGTAAACTAGATATTATTTGTGATTTTATAAAAGAAAGAGGGGAAAAGAATTCTTTAAGAACTATTTCAAATGATGCTATAAAATCTATAATAAGATCTTTAACTAGAAGTTCAGGAAATCGAGAAGAAATTAATTTAGAAGAATATGATATAGATAAAATCTTAATAGAAGCAGATGAAATAGCAGAAGAAAATGAAAAAGAAATTATATTAAAAGAGCATGTAGATGAAATTATTTATGAAAAAGAAAATATTGAAAAAGCTTATATAGATATGTATAAAGACAAAAAGATGAAAATTGTTTTAGAAGGGAAAAGGGTTGGTAATATAAACGGCCTTGCTGTTTTAGATACAGGACTTAGTCAGTTTGGAAAACCACTTAGAATAACTTGCCTTGCTTTAAGAGGAAATGGAAATATTATTGATGTTCACAGAGAATCAAAATTAAGTGGAAGAATACATGAAAAGTCTATAAATATATTAAGTGGGATATTAAAAAGTTTAGTTTCAAAATACGAAACATTACCAATAAATCTTCACGTTAGTTTTGAACAAAGTTATGGAATAATCGATGGAGACAGTGCATCAGTTGCTGAGATGATTGTAATGCTATCTTCAATTACTGGAAAGCCTATAAAACAAAATATAGCAGTTACGGGGTCTTTAAATCAATTTAAAGAAGTTCAAGCTATAGGTGGAGTTAATGAAAAAATCGAAGGCTTTTTCAATATATGTAAAGAATTAAATACAATAAATGATAAAGGAGTTTTAATTCCGAGTGAAAATGTAGATGAGTTAATCCTAAATGATGAAATAGAAAATGCCGTAGAGAGAGGGTATTTTCATATTTATAAAATGGATACGTTAGATGATGCTATAGAGACTTTACTATTAGAAGAAGGAGAGAGTTTAGAAAGCTTTTTTGAATTATTTAAAGAAGAGATAGATAAATTTAAGGTGGATTAAAATAAGAAACTGCATGAAAAATGCAGTTTCTTATTTTACTGTAAAAAAATGGAATAAAATAAATTGACGAGGAATATAATATATGTTAAAATATGGAAGAAAGAAGAGGGTGGAGGTGAGCTACTCTAAGTATTAGAGTGATTGTATGCATTTAAATTTTATAAAAAAATCAAATATATTAATAGTCGGCTTAATAGGCGAATTAGACCATCACACGGCTGCAGAAGTTAGATCTAAAATCGATGACAAGATAGAAAGTGAAAATATTAAAAAGTTAATTTTAGACTTTAGTAGAGTATCTTTTATGGATAGCTCTGGAATTGGAGTAGTTGTTGGACGAAGTAAAAAGTTATCACACTTAGGTGGAAGTGTATGTATAGCAAATGCTAGTGGAAGTGTAAAAAAAGTTTTTGAACTATCAGGGCTTTATAAAATAATAAGGAATTTTGATACTGTAGAAAAAGCAGTAGGGGAAATATAAAACGGAGGGGTTTTCATGTTTGATAATAGGATTAAAATAGAATTTATGAGTAAATCTCAAAATGAGGCTTTTGCAAGGGTGGCAGTAGCAGCATTTATTGCACAAATTGACCCTACTATTGAAGAGTTAAATGATGTAAAGACTGCAGTTTCAGAGGCTGTTACTAATTCAATTATTCATGGATATGATAATAAAGAAGAAAATAAAGTCATAATTGAAGCTGAAATATCAGGAAGAGAAGTTGAGATAAGTGTAATAGATTTTGGAAAAGGTATATGTGACATAGAAAAAGTTAAGGAACCTTTATATACTTCAAGACCAGATTTAGAGCGCTCAGGTATGGGATTTACAGTTATGGAAAGTTTTATGGATAGCTTAGAGATTCAAAGTAAACAAGATGAGGGAACGAAGGTTGTAATGAGAAAAAATTTTGAAGTATAGGTTGGGGTAGATATGGATAATGGGAGTTTAAAACGAGAGGAATATAATTATGAAGAAAACTCAGAGCTACTACCTTTAGCAAAAAACGGCGACGAAGAAGCTCTTAATAGATTAATTCAAATGAACCTTCCCTTAGTTTCTTCTATTTCAAAGAAATTTTTAAATAGAGGATATGAATATGAGGATATTTTCCAAATAGGTTCTATGGGATTAGTTAAGGCTATTAAAAATTTCGATCCAGAATTTAAAGTTAAATTTTCAACTTATGCTGTTCCTATGATAATGGGTGAAATAAAGAGATTTTTAAGAGACGATGGGATGATTAAAGTTAGTAGGAATGTAAAAGCTTTAGCAAGAAAATTACATTTTGCAAGGGAAGATTTAACTAAAGAACTTGGAAGAGAGCCAACTATAGATGAACTTAGTAAATTTTCTGAGATAGATAAAGAAGATATAGTAGTAGCATTAGAGTCATCATCTAGTATGCAATATCTTTATGATACTATTCATCAAGATGACGGTGCACCTGTTCTTTTAATTGATAAGCTTTCAGAAAAAGGTGAAGATGATTCTTTAATGATTGAAAAAATTGCTTTAAAAGAAGCTATAGGAAGTTTAGATAGTAAATCAAAACAGATTATAATGCTTAGATATTTTAAAGATAAAACTCAAATACAAGTTGCTAAAATGCTTGGTATTAGTCAAGTTCAAGTTTCTAGAATAGAAAAGAAAGTATTACTTAAAATGAAAGAAAAATTAATTGAATAGATTGTTAGATAAGATTGCTATTAAAGTTTTTTTATAACTTTAATAGCAATCTTTTTTTTAATTCTATATTGAGATTTTAATTTTATATTTTTGGAATACTAACTATAGGATTATTTTTTTAGAGGTGATTTTATGAGAAAAAAAGACATAAAGGAAGAGGAGATAATTGAAAAATTTGAAGCACTTGCAAAAGAAAGTGAACCAAACCCACAAATTACAAAAAACTGTGTGAGGGCGTTTATAGTAGGAGGTTTAATTTGCGTTATAGGTCAGGTTATTTTTGATTTATTTATCTATTTAGGATTTGCTGAAAATGATGTTAAAACCATAACTACAATAATAATGGTATTTTTAGGTGCACTTTTAACTGGTGTTGGAATTTATGATAAAATTGCAAGCTATGCTGGTGCTGGAACTGTTGTACCTATAACAGGTTTTGCAAATGCTGTTGTGGCACCTGCTATGGAATTTAAAAAAGAAGGGTTTATTTTTGGAGTAGCAGCTAAGATTTTTACTATTGCAGGTCCAGTCTTAGTATACGGAATAGGATCTTCAGTTATAATCGGGATAATTTATTATTTTATAGATATATGGTTTAAGTAAGGAGGATAAAGGGATGAATAATATAAAAAAAATAGGAAAACAAACAATCAAATTAGAATTTCCTCCAAAAATAATAAGTGCCTTTTCTATTGTAGGGCCAAAAGAAGGAGAAGGACCTTTAAAATCATATTTTGATGAGATACTAAACGATGAGATGTGCGGAAAGGAAAGCTATGAAAAAGCTGAAAGTGATATTATGTATAACGCCATTAAAGGCGCTATAGGTAGAGCGGATCTTAAAGAAGAAGATGTTGATTATTTATTTGCAGGTGATTTATTAAATCAAATTATTTCATCAAGTTTTGCAGCTAGGGAATTATCGATTCCGTTTTTTGGACTTTACGGTGCCTGTTCTACTATGTCTGAATCCTTAAGTCTTGGTGCACTTATAATGGATGGAGGATTTGCAAGACATGTAGTTTGTTCGACTTCTTCTCATTTTTGCGCAGCTGAGAGGCAATTTAGATTTCCTCTTGAATACGGCGCTCAAAGAAGTAAAACAGCTCAGTGGACAGTTACAGGTTCAGGTGCTATGGTACTTGGAAGAGAAGGTGATTTTCCTGAGATAACTTACGTAACTACGGGCATAGTTAAAGATTATGGAATTAAAGACCCAAATAATATGGGAGCTGCAATGGCGCCAGCTGCTGTAGATACAATTTACGCTCACTTTAAAGATACAGGGAGAGAGCCAGAATATTATGACGTTATTGCAACAGGTGATTTAGGTAGAGTTGGAACAAAGATTTGTAACAACTTAATGCTTGAATACGGCTACGATATAAGAGGTAATCATATAGATTGTGGTGATATTATATTTAATAATGAAACTCAAAAAACAGAATCAGGAGGAAGCGGCTGTGGCTGTTCTGCAGCGGTATCTTCTGGATATCTTTATAAAAAGATAATGAGAAAAGAAATTAAAAACTTTTTACTTGTCTCAACGGGTGCTTTAATGAGTACAACATCTTCACTTCAAGGTGAAACTATACCAGGCATTGCACACGCTATTGCAGTTGAGATGAAAGGGGATAAATTATGTTAATGTATGTTAAAGCATTTTTAATAGGTGGTATAATTTGTGTAATAGCACAAATTCTTATGGATAAAACAAAGTTAACTCCAGGGAGAATTTTAGTTTTATTTTTAGTGCTCGGATGTATTTTAGGTGCCTTTGGAGTATATGATAAACTTATAGACTTTGCAGGTGCAGGTGCAAGTGTTCCTCTTCCTGGCTTTGGAAATGTTTTAGCTAAAGCAGTTATTGAAGAAGTAAAAAGAGAAGGATTTATTGGTGCTTTTACTGGCGGAATTAAAGGAGCCGCAGGAGGAATAACAGCTGCAATATTCTTTGGATATATAATGGCGGTTATTTTTAATCCTAAAAGTAAAGGCTAAAACCTTTATAATAGGATAAAAATGTATTATAATCTTAAAGTAAATTAAATTATAAAATATTTTAGATTAAAATATAATAAAAAGAGAGTAGGGGGATGGATGAATAATTTTTATAATAGTAAATGGCAAGACGTTGTCGAAGGTTTAGGTAGTGACATAATAAAAGGCCTAACTAGTATAGAAGTTGAAAAGAGAAGGAAAACTTTAGGGAATAACAAAATAAGTCTTCCTAAAGGAAACAGTATCTTTAGGCAAATTCTTAAAGAATTTAAAAAAATCTATATTATATCATCTCTTATAATATTTTTTGTATTTGCGTATTATTTAAAGTTTATTTATGCCTTTATTGTTTTATTAAGTTTAGTTTTAACTATCTTAGCAAAATGGTATGGTATAAAAAAGAAAGAAGCAGACTTAAAATACATAGATAGAATAAATAAAACAAATGTTGAAGTAGTTAGAGATAGGCACAATATGATAATTCCAACTGAGGATTTAGTAGTTGGTGATATAGTAAACTTTAAAAAAGGTTCACTTATAGGGGCTGATATTCGGATAATACAAAGTGAAGATTTAAAGGTTGATGATAGTAACGTTACAGGAGAAACCTTTTTAAAAGAAAAATATGAAAATATGTTTGAAGGAAGAGCATACAACATAGGCGAAGTTAAAAATATGGTATTTAAAGGTGCTGTAATAAAAAGCGGAAGTGGAACTGGGATAGTTGTGGAAACAGGTGATAAAACTAGCCTTGGAAAACTTTTAAGTATGCTTAAATACTGTGACGTAAATAAACATAGCTTTGAGCATAACATAGAAAAGAGCTTAAACCACGTATCACTAATTCTTTTAAGTGCATTTGTTTTAATAACTTTATTTTTAAATAACAAATTTAACTTAAATACTATTTTTAATACATTACTTTTAATAAGTTTAGTTCCTTTATCTATAATAATTACAGTTTATATAAGTAGTGTTAAAAAGAAATTCAAAAAAGACGGTATTGATATATTAAATATATCTTCTTTAGATGAACTTAGTGGACTTGAAGTATTCTTTATAGATAAAATTGGAGCAATAACAAAAGAAGAAATGATAGTTAAAAAGCTTATAACAGATCACGAATTAGTGCCTTTAGAAAAAGTAGATTTTAAAAATAATATAAATGCAAAAAGAGCTATAGATATACTTCTTTTATCAAATGATTCAACATTTAATGCAGAAGATAACACAGGTAAAGGTGATTTAGAAGAGATTGCATTCTTAAAATGGGGAGCGGAAAACCAAATCTATAAATCTATATTAGATAGTCAAAATAGAAGGGTTTTTGAACTTCCTGTTGATACGGACAAGCCTTTTTTAACAACTATAACTAAATCTAAAAAAGGATTTAGAGCAAATATAAAAGGAAACGTAGAGCAAATCGTAGATAGATGTACTCATATAATGGTAAATGGTATTGAAAAAGAAATAACAAATGAAGACTTAGAAAAAATAAGGGCTATGGATTTTAATCTTTCAGGAGAAGGTCTTATAACAAACGGTATAGCTTATAGAAGTTTTAGTTATGAACCTAGTATAGATGAAAATATTGAAAGTAATTTAGTTTTTGTTGGGATAGTTGGTCTTTTAAATCCTTTAAATGATTTTATAGATAAAAAGATAATGGCTATTAAAAAAAGAGGAATTATACCTATACTATTTACAGAAGATAATAAGATAACTGGTGAAGCACTAGGAAAGAAAACAAGGATAATTAATTCAGATAGTGAAGTTATATCAGGGGTAGAACTTGATTCTTTAAATAGAGAAGAGATTATATCTGTTTTATCAAAGGTTAGAGTATTTTCAAGAGTAACACCTGAAATAAAAAATAAGATAATTGGATTATTTTCAAAAGATAAATATAGTGTTTTAGCAACAGGAGAAGGGCTTGGAGACTTACCGGCACTTAGCCTTTCTAAGGTTGGAATAAGTAAAGGAAAAGCATCTAATCTAGTTAGGAAGGTTTCAGATATCTTTATATCAGAAAATTATTTAGATAAAGTAATGATGCTTTATGGAGAAGGGATTAAAGTTAGGGATAATATATTTAATATCTTTAGCTTTTACGGAATGATTTTAATTCTTCAAATGGCACTTGTTAATATTTTAAATATAGATTTTTTATTTATGATACTTGGAAGTATAGCTTTAATTTTTATAATTTACTGGAGAATGTTTTTAAATACTTCTGAATGTAATATAACAAAGCTAGGTATTATATTCATTATAGTAGCATTAGCTTCGCATTTTGGAGTTAATAAATTTAATTTAAATCCTAATTATATTTATTTAGGGGCAATAACTCTTCTTACTATTATCTTAAATATAATAGATGGTAAGCTTATTAAATTTAAGAAGATAAAGAAAAAGATGAATGATGAAAAGAAAGATGGCAACACTCTAAAATAGGGGTGTGATGCTTTATGTTTAAAACTTTAAATAATACAAAGGCACCTATAATTTATATAGGTGTCTCTTTTTTATTTAGTTCTATACTTTATTTATTTTTAAATGTAGATATTTTTTATGGATTTATATTTTCTTTAGTTTTCTTTTTATTTATATATTTAAAAGAAGGATTTGGTTTTCTTATTTTAATTTCTTTATTTGTGATTTTTGGTTTATTTATAAATTATAATTTTTATAATTTTGAATTAAAACCTTTAGAAATAGCAAAAATAGAAAAAATATATAGTTATGGAGGGATTTCTGAAATTAGGGGTAGGAAGGTTTATTTAAGTGGTGACTTAAAAGATTTTAAACCCTTAGAAAAAGTTATCCTAAAAGGAGAATTTACTAAAAATATAGATATCGAAAAAGGTTTAGTTGGAGAAATTAAGGTCTTAAGTATAAAAAGTCAAAAGAGCATTTTAAATAAGATAAACGATTTTAAAATAGAATTTGTAGAAAAATTAAAAGAAAGTATAGGAGATAGAGAAGGAAGTCTTGTAAATTCTATTCTTTTTGGGGATAAGAGCGGTTTAGATGAAGAGGATAAGGAGAATATGAAAAAGTACGGAGTGGTACACGTAATTAGCGTATCAGGCCTTCATATAGGGTTAATTTATTTAATATTTAAAAAGCTATTTAAAGAATATATAGGGCTTTTAATTTGCTTTTTTTATTGCGTTATTACAGGGTTTGCCTTTTCAAGTATAAGAGCTTTTATAATGATTTTTATTCTAAGCTTAGGATTAAAACTTAGAAAGAGTAGTAATAGTAAAGCTGCTTTAGCTCTTTCAGCTATTATAATATTTTTAATAAAACCTTATAGTATTTTTGATTTAGGGTTTATATTATCTTTTTTAGCTACTCTTTCAATTATTTTATTTTATAAACCTTTAAGGAAAAAACTATATAAAATAGGGGGTTGGCTTGGTGATACTATAGCTATATCTTTAAGTGCTCAAGTTTTAGTTATGCCTATATTAATATTTTATTTTAATGAGTTTTCTATAATGTTTTTAGTTGGTAATATAATTTTAGTTCCTTTGATTAATTTAATATTAGTATTAGGTTTTTTAGGATTTATTTTATTTAAGATAAGTGTTATTTCTAATATAATAAATTTTATTTTAGGTACTACTATATATCTTTTAGATTACTTAATTGAAATTTTAGATAAGTTTTCTTTAGATATAATATTTTTAAATGAAAAGTATGCAATATTTTATGTTAGTTTATTAATCTCCTTTTATTTTTATAAAAGGGGTATAAAAAAGATTATAGTGCTTCCCTTAGCGACTATATTATTTATAGGTATTAATCTTTATAGCTTTTACCCAAAGATTATAAATCTAAAAGAAGGCTTACTAGTAAGGTATAAGGGAGATAGCGTAATTTTACTTAAAGATAAAGTAGATTATAAAAGGGCAGTTTCTGTTTTTAAACCTAGAGATATATATAAAGAATTTGAAAAAACCTATATTAAAGAAGATTGCACTTTAGTTAGAAATGGAGAAAATTTCATTTTGGATTTAGGAGATAGAGAATTTACACTTTTATTAAAGGATTTAAAAAGGGAAAGTTCTTATGATATAATTAATTTTGAAAAAGAAAAGATAAGAGAAATTATGATATTTAAAGATTATATAATAGATTTAAGATAAATAGGTGATTAATTTGATAAATTACGAAGTATTAGAAAAAGATTTAAAAAGTAAAAAGTTTAGTAATTCTTATGTTTTATGTGGAGTAGATGAAGAACTTTTAAAAGAAGGGGTTAAAAAGATAATTAAACCATTTATAGACAAAGACACAATGGATTTTAATTTTGTTAAATTCGATGGTATGAAATGTACTGTAGATGAAATAATAAACGCATCAGAGACCTTGCCTTTTATGGGAGAAAAAAAGGTTGTTGTTGTTTATAGAGCTGCATTTTTAAGTGATAAGTTAGATAGTGCAAACAAAAAGGCATATAACGAAATGAAAGAATACTTAAAAGATGTTCCAAGTAGTACTGTTTTAGTTATGTATTATTTATTTAGTGATAAAAGAGATACAGCTAAAAAAAATAAAAATATTATGGCTTTAGATAAAATAACAACAGTCGTATCTATAGATAAGCTTAGAAGAGATGGGTTTAGTAAAAGAATAGAAGAGTATTTTAAGAAAAACTCTGGAAACATAAATAAAATAAACCTAAGGTATTTATGCGAGAAACTTCCTATGAATTTAGATATTTCTAAAAATGAAGTTAAAAAACTAACAGATTACGCAAAGGGAAGGGAAGTAACTAAAAAAGATATTGATTTACTTATACAGAATAAAAGTGAAGACGACGTTTTTGATTTAGTAGAATTTATATCAAATAAAAAAACTGAAAAAGCTATTGATGTTTTAGATGAACTTTTATTTAAAGCAGATCAACACATGTTAATAATTACTTCTATAGAAAACCAATTCAAAAGACTTTACGATATAAAGCTTGGAATGGAAAGCGGAAAAAGGCTTAAAGACTTTATAGGAGAATTTAGACTTCCTCAGTTTGTAATTGAAAAGTTAATAGCTCAAAGTAACAGATTTTCTCTTAAAGGGTTAAACGAAATCTTAAAATTATGTCTAGAAACAGAAGGAAGGCTTAAAACTTCTTCAAATGATAAAAAAACAGAACTAGAACTATTATTATTAAATATAGCGATGGTAAAAAGATAACAAAAAAACATCTAAAGGGTTGTCCTTTAGATGTTTTTTATTTAACATAGGTCATAAAAAGTAAATAACCGACCGTTAAGGTCGGTGTATATTACTATGCCATAGCTTTTACTTTAGCAGCTAATCTTGATTTCTTTCTAGCTACCATGTTCTTGTGAAGAACTCCTTTAGAAGCAGCCATATCTAGTGACTTGTTAGCTTTAACTAATAAAGCGTTTGCTTCTTCAGCATTGTTAACATTAACAGCTTCTTCAAACTTCTTTATAGCAGTTTTAACAGCTGATTTAACCATTCTATTTCTTAAAGTTTTAGTTTCAGTAACTTTAATTCTTTTTTTTGCTGATTTTATGTTTGCCATTCGGTTTCACCCCCTTGAAATTTTATAGGGCCTCTCGCAGTTTTTTGGGGAATCTGCGTACGAGTTTAATTCAACAAACCATATTATAGCATTGAAACCTAATAGATTCAAGTATTAAATTCAAACAAAAAGGAAAAATAAATTAGAATAGAATAAATGATGAGAGGTGAAAGCATGATAAACGTACGAACTGACTTAGCTGTAGAGGCTAACGAGGACTATAAAAAAGTTCATAAAAGAGAGATAGATGGAGTAATTATAAACGAAGAAGAAGGAGAAAGTGCAAAAATTACTGAGGTTAAAATTACAAATCAGGAAGGTTCTGTAAAACTAGGCAAACCTATAGGAAATTATATAACAATAGATATGCCAGAACTTACTATGTACGATGGCGATATAATGGATGATGTTTCCGAAATTGTAGGAAAATACATAAGAAAACTTGTAGATATGGATTCAGAAAAAACAGGGTTAGTTGTAGGTCTTGGAAACAGGCAAGTAACTCCAGATGCTTTAGGACCTAAAGTAACAGATAGCATAATGGTAACTAGGCATTTAAAAGAAGTTATGCCAGAAGCTATTGATGATGACGTTAGACCTGTTTGTACTATAGCACCAGGCGTTCTTGGAATAACAGGAATAGAAACAGTAGAAATTATTAAGGCGCTAGTTGAAAAAATTCACCCAGATTTTGTTATATGTATAGATGCCTTAGCTTCAAGAAAGATCCAAAGGGTAAACAGAAGCATTCAAATTAGTGATACTGGAATTTCACCAGGTGCTGGAGTTGGAAATCACAGACTTGAAATAAACGAAAATAGTTTAGGCGTTAAAGTTATAGCAATCGGAGTTCCAACTGTAGTTCATGCAGCAACTATTGCAAACGACAGCATAGATTTAGTTATAGATAATTTAGCTTCTTATGCAAATAAAGATTCAGAGTTTTATAAACTTTTAACTAAAATAGATAAAGAAGAAAAAAGCATTTTAATAAAAGAAATATTAAATCCTTTCATAGGAGATTTAATTGTTACGCCAAAAGAAGTTGACTATGTAATAGATTCTTTAGCTAAAATAATTGCAGTAGGAATAAATATTGCAATACAACCAAACTTGGATTTAGAAGAGATAAATAAATTTACAAATTAAATAATAATTATGTCAATCCTCTCATATACATAAAATGTAGCGGTGAGGAGGAGAGGATTTGTGGTAGTTCAAAGAGTAAATAGTGGTAATCAAAAGAGCGGTTTGGATTTTGGGATAGTAGTCATATTAATTTTTTTGATTATATTTTTGGCTAGATGTATATCTATAGTTTCAAAAAACACAGAAAGAGGGGGATTAGCATACGTTCAAATGCTAAATTTCTCACTTCCAGTTATAGAAACCCAAGTTTACAACGAAGGTGCTTACTTAGAAAATGATTATTCTATAAAAAATATAGCACTAGAAGCATTAGGACTAGAAGATATAACAACTGAAAAGATTTTAAAAGCAGAAGTTCCGATGATTTCTGATTCTTTAATGTCTATAGACGGTAAATTAGTAGAATACTCTGAGTATAAACTAGGTGAAGGAAGTATTTCAAAATATGATAAGACAGAAGTTCCAAAAGGAATTCATGATGACTCTTTAAAAAAGGAATTAAACAAAAGCAAGCCAGAAGTTTTAATTTATCATACTCATTCAGCTGAAAACTATGCAGAATCAAAAGGACCTACAGATAATAAAGACCAAAACGTAGTTGGGGTTGGTGAAGTTATTGAAAATGAACTTGAAAAAAGGTATGGAATATCTGTTATTCACGATAAGACTAAACATGATGTTTCATATAATGACTCTTATGATAGGTCACGTGAAACTGCAAAGAAATATTCAGATAAATACGGAAATTCATTTAAACTTGTAATAGACCTTCATAGAGATGGAGGTAAAAACAAAAGTGCATTTACTCAAAATATAAAAGGAAAAGATGCAGCTAAAGTTATGTTTGTAACAACTAGAAATAGTAAAAGATTCGAAAAAAATAATAAAGTTGCAAATGATCTTCAAAAGCTTACAGAGAATACTTTCCCAGGTTTAACTAGAGATAGAATGATATATAACAATGGTATTAATGCATTTAACCAAGATATATTTGATAATAGTGTTATTTTTGAAATAGGTGCAAATATTAATACTTCTTCTGAAACTCAATATACAGGAGAGCTTATGGCTAGAGTTATAGCTGAGTATATAAATGGAAAATAATGAATAAAAATTTCTAAGAGGGTTACCATTAATAATACAGATTATTATTAAGAGGTGACCCTTTATGAAAATTAAAAAAGGATATGTATATATTTTTATTCTATTTATGTTTATAATATCTATTATAGGAATAATACAAATTAATATTATAAATACAAAAGCGCTTTCCCCTATAGGAAACACTAAAGATAACTATGAGATGATAACTTTAGAATTCGGAGAAGATTTTGATAAATTTATTCAAGATAATGCATCACTTAAGATTTACGAAGGTGATGATGGAGTTTTGGTAAATTTAGATGATTTATCTTTTAAAATAAAAGAAGAGTCACCTATAGTTAATAAAGCTAAAGATATAACTAAGTTTTTTTCTGAAAAAGTCTATAATGTTTTTGATGGAATAACTGATTGGGTAGCTAGTTTGATAAGCTAGTAGTTTAATTGTTGACAGTTATATATTAGTGTATGTTATAATTTAGCTTGACTTTGAAATTATGGGGGTGAAATAACTGCTTTTGTAAAGAAGAAAGGCAGTTTTGCATATGAAAAATGATAGACAAAAGTATATTAGAAACTTTTCTATAGTAGCACATATAGACCACGGTAAATCAACCCTTGCGGATAGATTATTAGAAAAGACAGGAACTCTTACTCAAAGAGAAATGGATAATCAAGTTTTAGATAACATGGAACTTGAAAGAGAAAGAGGAATTACAATAAAATCACAAGCAGCTAGACTTATATATAAGAGAGAAGAAGACGGAAAAGAATATATTTTAAATCTTATAGATACTCCAGGGCACGTAGACTTCACTTACGAAGTATCAAGAAGCCTTGCGGCCTGCGAAGGTGCAGTACTTGTAGTAGATGCAACTCAAGGGATACAAGCTCAAACTTTAGCTAACTGCTACTTAGCACTTGATAATGATTTAGAGATAACTCCAGTTATAAACAAAATCGACTTACCTTCAGCTAGACCTGATGAAGTTAAAACTGAAATCGAAGATGTTATAGGAATTCCAGCAGATGAAGCACCTATGATATCAGCAAAAACAGGTTTAAATATCGGCGATGTTTTAGAAGCTGTAGTTCGTGATATTCCAGCACCTACAGGAGATGATGAAGCACCACTTAAAGCTTTAGTATTTGATTCATATTACGATACTTACAAAGGTGTTGTTTGTTACGTTAGAGTTATGGACGGAGTAGTTAAGCCTGGAACTAAGATTAAGTTTATGGCAACTGATAAAACATACGATGTAACAGAAGTTGGAGTATTTACTCCAGGTATGATGCCTATTAAAGAGTTAAGAGCGGGAGATGTTGGATACGTAACAGGTTCAATTAAAAACGTTAAAGATGCTAGAGTTGGTGATACTATTACTGAAAAGAATAGAGAAACTAACGAAGCACTTCCAGGATACAAACCTGCAATTCCTATGGTTTATTCAGGTATCTATCCAGTAGATGGAGCTAAATATGAAGAGCTTAAAGAAGCACTTGAAAAGCTTCAAATAAATGATGCTGCATTAAACTTTGAACCAGAAACTTCTATAGCTTTAGGGTTTGGATTTAGATGTGGTTTCTTAGGATTATTACATATGGAAATAATTCAAGAAAGAATAGAGAGAGAATTTAATTTAGATATTATAACAACTGCACCATCAGTTATTTATAAAGTTAAAAAGACTAATGGAGAAGCTTTTGATATAACAAATCCAAGTAACCTTCCAGAACCAAGTGAAATTGATTATATGGAAGAGCCGATTGTTAAAGCATCTATAATAACTCCAACAGAATATGTTGGTGCTATAATGGAACTTTGCCAAGAGAGAAGAGGAACTTATTTAGATATGCAATATCTTGAAGAGACTCGTGCTGTAATAAATTATGATATCCCACTAAACGAAATAGTTTATGATTTCTTTGATACATTAAAATCAAAAACTAGAGGATACGCATCATTTGATTACGAATTCAAAGGATACGAAAGATCTAAATTAGTTAAGCTTGATTTATTATTAAATGGAGATGTAGTAGATGCTTTATCTATGATAGTTCCAGAAGAAAGAGCTTACAAAAGAGGTAGAGGAATAGCAGAAAAGCTTAAAGAAATAATTCCAAGACAAATGTTTGAAGTTCCAATTCAAGCTGCAGTAGGTTCAAAAGTAATAGCTAGAGAAACTGTTAAAGCTATGAGAAAAGACGTACTTGCAAAATGTTACGGTGGAGATATTTCAAGAAAAAGAAAACTTTTAGAAAAGCAAAAAGAAGGAAAGAAGAGAATGAGACAAGTCGGTTCTGTAGAAGTTCCACAAGAAGCATTCATGTCTATCCTAAAAGTAGATTAAATTTTAGCAGAGAATTTATATTCTCTGCTTTTTTATATCTATAAAATACAAATACTAATAAATTAACCTTAAGAAAAAACATGAATTATTAGGAAAATATGGATAAAATCTTAATAATAAATAAAGAGTTATTAAGAATTGCAAAATACGGTATTATATATGGTATAATGACGTCATTAGATATATTTTGGGAGGGATTATATGTTTTTAAAAGAATTTAATAAGGGTGAAGCTATCGCATTTATGAACTTAGTAAAACTTTTCTCAGAGGTTGATAAAGATGTAGCAAGAGAAGAAAAAAGATTGATAAATGATTATTTAAAAGAACTAGACTTAAAAGAAGATGAAATTACTGATTTAAGCTACGACGAGCTTATGAAAATATTAAAAGTTATGACTGAGAGACAAAAGAAGATAGTTTACTTTGAACTTGTAGGTTTAGCTTTAGTTGACGGTAAATATGGTGATGATGAAGTTGACTTTTTAGATAAAGTTGCTATTGATTTAGATATAAATAGATCAAAAAAGATTGCCTTTGCAAATTATTTCTATAACTTTAAAGAAATTCATGATTTTTCAGTTTTAGAAACTGAAAATTTAGAATTAGAATCATTAAAAAGAGAAGCTGAAACTTTATTATAATAAAGTTTTATATATAGTTAAAAGAGGCTAAAAATTTAGTCTCTTTTATTTTTTTAGAAATTATATATTTTAAATTTGTATCAAATTATATATAGATATATAATTTTTAGTAAAGAAAATAAAAAATAGGAGTGTATTTATGAAAGAACTATCATTATATGTTCATATACCTTTTTGTAAGTCAAAATGTTTATATTGTGATTTTCCGTCTTATGGAGGGAAGGATCATTTAAAAAAAGATTATATATTAGCTTTATGCAAAGAGATAGAAGAAAAATCAAAAGATAAAATTATAAATACTTTATTTATAGGGGGAGGAACACCTTCTTATTTAGATGAAGAGGATTTAGAGATTCTTTTAAAGACTTTGAATAATTTAACATATAAAAAAGATGCTGAAAAAACAATAGAATGTAACCCTGGTACATTAAATAAAAAGAAGATAGAAATAATAAAAGATAACGGAATAAATAGAGTAAGCTTAGGACTTCAAACTACAAATGACAATCTTTTAAAAGAGATAGGTAGAATTCATACTTTTAAAATTTTCAAAGATAATTATGAGGAGCTAATAAAAGGTGGAATTACAAATATCAATATTGATTTGATGTTTGGTCTTCCAAATCAAAATTTAGGTGAATTTTTAAATACTTTAAATGATGTTTTAAAATTAAACCCAAATCATATTTCAGTTTATAGTTTGATTATTGAAGAAGGAACGCCTTTTTATAATTTATATGAAAAAGATATGTTGAAATTGCCAAGTGAAGAAGAAGAAAGAGAAATGTATAGTAAGGCTAAAGAGCTATTAGAAGAAAAAGGATATCATCAATACGAGATATCAAACTACTCTAAAAAAGATAAAGAGTGTAAACATAACATAGTTTATTGGAAACTAGAAGATTATTTAGGAGTAGGTGTATCATCTAGTTCTTATGTAGAAGGCGAGAGATTTAAAAATATTGATGATATAGAAAAGTATATAAAAAATATAAATGAAGGGCATACTGTAATAGAAACGAAATCTAAGAACTCAGAAAAGGAAGATATTGAAGAATTTATTTTCTTAGGTTTAAGGTTAATAGATGGAATAAACCTTAAAGAGTTTGAAAAAAGATTTAAAGTTAGCATTTTTTCTATATATGAAGAAGTTATAGAAAAGTATATTAAAACTAACGCTTTAACTATAGAAGGAGGTAATTTGAAATTTACTCCTAAGGGGATAGAAATTTCAAATTACATATTATCTGACTTTATTAAATAAAAGTCAAAAAAGGTGAAAAATAATTTAAAATAATTAGTATAAAAGAGTATTTTGAAGAAAATTAAAGAAAAATAAAAATAAAGGCGGTTAGACTTTAAAATTTAAGAATTTAAATTATTGACAAAAAAGTTTAATCGTCATATATTTGTATTGTAGTCATTAGCACTCGATAATAGTGAGTGCTAACAAATAGAGGTGATGGTATGATTATTGATGACAGAAAGATAAAAATACTTGAAGCTATTATAAATGATTACATTAGAACAGGCGAACCTGTAGGTTCAAGAACAATAGCTAAAAACCATGACCTAGGAGTAGGATCCGCTACGATAAGGAATGAGATGTCTGATTTAGAGGATTTAGGTTTTTTAGAACAGCCTCATACATCAGCAGGTAGGATTCCTTCAAGTAAGGGATATAGACTCTATGTAGATTCAATTATGGATCAACAGATGTTAAGCAAAGATGAAGAGCTTAGAATAAAGCAATACCTCATCGACTCAGCTATGCTTGAAGTTAATAAGATTGTAAAAAGTGCAAGCGAACTTCTTTCAGAGTTAACTAATTTAACTTGTATTGTAAGTACCCCATCTATGAAGATGAGTAGAGTTAAATCTATTCAGATAGTTAAAGTAGATGATAGAAGCTTACTTGCAGTTATAGTTACTGATAGTGGCCTTGTAAAAAATAATCTTATTAAAGTAAATTATGCACCTGAAACCGGGTCTATAGAAGAGATTAATTACTTATTAAATAAGAACTTAGTTAATCTAACTATAGATCAAATAAATCTTGAAGTTATTAATAACTTAAAAGAAGATCTAGGAGGGCATGATGAACTTTTCAATGCTATACTACCAGCACTTTACAATTGCTTAAAGGAAGATGATACTTCTAGAGTATTTATGGAAGGTACAACAAATATATTCAACTATCCTGAATATAACGATATCGATAAAGCAAAGAAAATTCTTTCGCTTTTACACGATAAAGAGTGTGTACTTGAATTATTAGAACCTAATAAAGATATAACTATAAAAATAGGCGAAGAAAATTACTTGCCTGAAGCTAGTGAATGCTCTGTTATATCTTGTGAATACTCGTTAGGCAATAATGCTAAAGGGACTATTGGACTTATTGGACCAAGAAGGATTAATTATTCTAAAGTAATAGCGATAATGGCACAGGTCATGAACGAATTGAATAAAACCTTACGAGGTAAATCAGATAAATAAGAAAATGGGGTGTGAGCGCATGGAAGATAACAAAGAAAAGTTAGAAAACGAAGAAACGTTAGAAAACTCAGAAGAAAATGCAGAAAACATTGAAACGAATGAAGTTGAAAATGAATCAAAAGAAGAATTAAATGATTCTAAAGAAGAAGCTTCAGAAAATAAAGAAGAAGCTTCAGAAAATAAAGAAGAAGAGGATGAGGTTCAAATGTTTAAAAAGAGCAAAGAGGAAATAAAAAAATTAAACAGTGAACTAGAAACTCTTAAAGACAGATTACTTAGAGTAACAGCTGAGTATGATAACTTTAGAAAAAGAACTGCAAAAGAAAAAGAAGGAATTTACACAGATGCATGTGTAGACGTACTTAAAGAAATCGTACCAAATCTTGATAATCTAGAAAGAGCAGTAGAAGCAGAAGGTTCTGTTGAAGATATGAAAAAAGGTGTTGAAATGACACTAAAAGGCTTCCAAAACTCACTAGATAGACTTGGAGTAGAACTTATAAGTACAGAAGAAGGATTTGATCCTAACGTGCATCAAGCAGTAGCACACGTTCAAGATGAAAATTTTAAAGAAAATTCAGTAGCTGAAGTATTCCAAAAGGGATATAAAAGAGGCGACAAAGTAATAAGACATACAATGGTAAAGGTTGCTAACTAGTTTAGAAACTTTACATTATATATAATAAAAAATAAAGAATTTTTAATGGCAAGGCATAAGAACTTGTTTTAAGGAGGAATAGATTATGGGAAAAATTATAGGAATTGACTTAGGAACAACTAACTCATGTGTAGCAGTTATGGAAGGTGGAGAACCAGTAGTTATAACTAACGCTGAAGGTTCAAGAACTACTCCATCAGTAGTATCTTTCCAAGCAAATGGAGAAAGATTAGTAGGACAGGTAGCTAAAAGACAAGCAATCACAAACCCTGATAAAACAATAATGTCAATCAAAAGACATATGGGTACTGATTTTAAAGTGAAAATTGATGATAAAGATTACTCACCACAAGAAATATCAGCAATGATACTTCAAAAATTAAAAGCAGATGCAGAAAGTTACTTAGGAGAAACTGTAAACCAAGCAGTTATTACAGTTCCAGCATACTTTAATGATGCTGAAAGACAAGCAACTAAAGACGCAGGTAGAATTGCTGGACTTGAAGTTTTAAGAATAATAAACGAACCAACAGCAGCAGCGCTTGCTTACGGTTTAGATAAAGTAGACCACGAAGAAAAAGTATTAGTTTATGACTTAGGTGGTGGTACATTCGACGTATCTATCCTAGAACTTGGAGATGGTGTATTTGAAGTTTTATCAACAAACGGAGATACAAAACTAGGTGGAGATGATTTCGATAACGCAGTTATAAACCACATTGCAGAAACATTCAAAGCTGAAAATGGAATAGATTTAAGAAACGATAAAATGGCTCTTCAAAGATTAAAAGAAGCTGCTGAAAAAGCTAAAATTGAGTTATCATCATCAACTCAAACAAACATCAACTTACCATTTATCACAGCTGATGCAACAGGACCAAAACATATAGATATGAACTTAACTAGAGCTAAATTCAACGAATTAACTCACGACTTAGTTCAAAGAACTATAGAACCAATCAGAAAATCATTACAAGATGCAAATCTTTCAATTAACGATATAGATAAAGTATTATTAGTTGGTGGTTCAACAAGAATTCCAGCTGTTCAAGATGCAGTTAAAGAATTTATAGGAAAAGATCCTTCAAAAGGAGTTAACCCAGATGAGTGCGTAGCTATAGGTGCTGCTATCCAAGCTGGTGTATTAACAGGTGAAGTTAAAGACGTATTATTATTAGACGTTACTCCATTAACTTTAGGAATAGAAACTTTAGGAGGAGTTGCAACTCCATTAATCGAAAGAAATACAACTATCCCAGCTAAGAAGAGTCAAACATTCTCAACTGCTGCAGATGGTCAAACTTCAGTTGAAATTCACATAGTTCAAGGTGAAAGACAAATGGCAGCTGATAACAAAACTTTAGGAAGATTCACTTTATCTGGAATAGCTCCAGCACCTAGAGGAATCCCTCAAATCGAAGTTACTTTCGATATAGATGCTAACGGTATAGTTAACGTATCAGCAGTAGATAAAGGAACAGGAAAAGAAGCTAACGTAACAATCACAGCTTCAACAAACCTTTCAGATTCAGAAGTAGAAGCAGCTGTTAAAGAAGCAGAAAAATTCGCTGAAGAAGATAAGAAAAGAAAAGAATCAATAGAAGTTAAAAATAACGCAGACCAAGCTGTTTACCAAACAGAAAAAACTTTAGCTGACTTAGGAGATAAAGTTTCTGCAGAAGATAAAGCAAAAGTAGAAGAAAAATTAAATGCAGTTAAAGCTGTTAAAGATGGTGAAGATTTAGAAGCTATCAAAAAATCAGTTGAAGAATTAACTCAAGAATTCTACGCTATATCATCAAAAATATACCAAGAAGCTGGAGCTCAACCAGGAGCAGAAGGATTTGACCCAAGTAATATGGGAGCAAATGCTGGATCAGCACCACACGACGACAATGTTGTTGATGCAGACTTCAAAGTAGAAGATGATAAATAATTATTGTAAACAATAGTTAATTTAAACTATAATGAATAAGGGAAGACAAAAGTCGTCTTCCCTTTTTAAAGGTTAAGAATAAATTAGGTGGTGACAAATAAATGGCAGGAAAAGATTATTATGAAGTTCTTGGCGTTGAGAAGGGTGCAACAGATGCTGAAATTAAAAAAGCGTTTAGAAAATTAGCTGTTAAGTACCATCCAGATAAGAATAAAGATAATCCAGAAGCTGAACAAAAGTTCAAAGAAATTAATGAAGCTTACCAAGTTTTATCAGATGCTGATAAGAGAGCAAAATATGACCAATTCGGTACTGCAGATTTCGATGGTGCAGGATTTGGTGGAGGCGGAGCTGGATTTGGAGGCTTTGACTTCGGAGATATGGGCGGCTTTGGTGATATATTTGATACGTTCTTTGGAGGCGGTGGTTCTTCAGGTGCTAGAAGAAATGGACCTAAAAGAGGCGCTGATTTAGAATATACTTTAAGATTAACATTTGAAGAAGCTATAAATGGTGCAGAAAAAGAAATATCTGTAACTAGAAATGAGAAATGTTCAAGTTGTAACGGAAGTGGTGCAAAAGCAGGTACTTCTCCAAAAACTTGTCCTTCATGTAACGGTACAGGACAAATTAGAGTTCAAAGACAAACTCCTCTTGGAAGTTTTGTAAGTACTGCAACTTGTGATGAGTGTGGTGGTACTGGTAAAATAATTGAAACTCCTTGTCCAGATTGTAAAGGAAAAGGTTCAGTTAGAAAAACTAGAAAAATCAAAATTAATGTTCCAGCAGGTGTTGATACTGGAAATGTTATGCCTTTAAGAGGACAAGGTGAAGATGGAAGTAATGGAGGACCAGCAGGTGATTTATACATTAAATTTATAGTTACTCCATCAAATAAATTCGTAAGAAAAGGTGTAGATATACACACAGAGACTCACATTTCAATAGCTAAAGCAGCTCTTGGTACTGAAATAACAGTTGAAACTGTAGATGGAAATGTTAAATATACTGTTCCAGCAGGTACTCAATCAGGTGCACTTTTCAGATTAAAAGGAAAAGGTGTTAAAAAGCTAAATGGAAGCGGAAGAGGAGATCAATACGTTAAAGTTATAGTTGATATTCCTAAAAAATTAAATCAAAAACAAAAAGAAGCTTTAGAAATGTTTATGGAAGCATCAGGTGAAAAACCAGAAAGTGAACATAAAGAACATAAAAAAGGATTCAAAGATTTGTTTAAATAAGAAGTCTGTTTTTCAGACTTCTTATTTTATTTATTTAGGAAATTTATCCGCCCTAGACAGTTAGGGAAGTAAAGTGTAAAATAAAGTGAAACTTAATAAGAGAGGATGAAAGTAATGGAAGGAACATGGATATCAATTAGTGTTAAAACAACTAGTGAAGCTATAGAACCTGTCTCAGGTATTTTTTATGGAATAGATTGTAACAACGTATCAGTGGAGGATCCTAACGACCTTTTCAAAACTGAAAAAGGGCCATTAACTTGGGATTTTGCAGATAAAGATGTTTTAGAACATAAGGGAGAGTACGCTGTAGTTAAAGGGTATTTCTCAGAAGAAGATAATATAGATAGTGTTGTAGAACTTATAAAAGAAAAGCTTATAGAACTTAAAGATATGGGTATAGATATAGGTCTTGGAGAGATAGAAGTTGAAGAGACTAAAGAAGAAGATTGGGCAAATAACTGGAAGCAATACTATAAACCTTTTAGAGTTGGTGAAAGAATTGTAGTTAAGCCGATTTGGGAAGATTATGATAAAAAACCTGAAGATTTAGTAGTTGAATTAGATCCAGGTATGGCGTTTGGAACAGGAGACCACGAAACTACTAGTCTTTGTATGAAAGCTTTAGAAAAGTATGTTAAAAGAGATAGTATAGTATTTGACGTAGGTTGTGGTTCTGGAATACTTGCAATCACAGCTGCAAAGCTTGGAGCTAAAAAAGCTATAGGAGTTGATTTAGACCCTGTTGCTGTAGAATCAGCGAAAGAGAATATAGGATATAATGATATAGATAATATAGAAATTCTTTACGGAAATTTAGTTGAAGTTATAGATGGTAAAGCTGATATTGTAGTTGCAAATATCTTAGCTGAAATAGTATGTATCTTAACAGAAGACGTAAGAAGAGTTTTAAAAGATGATGGATACTTTATAAGTTCTGGAATAATCCACGAAAGAGTTCCTATGGTTAAAGAAAAACTAGAAAGTGCTGGTTTTGAAATAATAGAAATAAACAAAGATGGAGAATGGAACGCAATAGTTGCAAAAGCAAAGTAAGAGAGGAGGCTATATATGCATAAATTTTTTACACCTAAAGAAAATATTATAGATAGCTTCGCCAAAATACTTGGGGATGATGTTAAACATATATATAAAGTTTTAAGACTTTCAGAAGGTGATGAAGTAGTTTTAAATGACTGTGAAGGAATCGAATATTTAGCTTCTATAAATGATATTAGTAAATCAGAAGTTAATTTAAAAATAATAGAAAAGCTAGATATAAATAACGAAAGTAGAGTTAACATAACACTTTTTCAAGGGATGCCAAAGGCTCAAAAGATGGATTTGATAGTTCAAAAAGGAACAGAACTTGGAATAAGTTTATTTAAACCTGTAATTACTGAAAGGGTTGACGTTAAACTTAAGGGTGATTTTAAAAAGCTAGATAGATTAAATAGAATAGCACTTGAAGCTTGCAAGCAAAGCAAAAGAAGTGTAATTCCAAAGGTTTTAGAACCTATAACTTTTGAAACTCTTTTAGAAGAGATAAAAGAATATGATTTAGTTGTAGTTCCTTATGAAAATCAAGAAGGATACGGAATGAAAAAACTTTCAAAAGAGGTATCAAAAGAAGATATAAAAAATGTTTGTATTATAGTTGGGCCAGAAGGTGGATTTGAAGAAATAGAAATCTCAAAACTAAAAAGTTCTGGTGCTAAAATTATAACTCTTGGAAAAAGAATTTTAAGAACAGAGACTGCAGGTTTCGTTGCAGCATCACTTATTCAATATGAATTTGCTGATTTAGGAGGAATAGAATAATGAAGGTAGCATTTTCTACATTAGGTTGTAGAGTTAACGTATATGAATCAGAGGCTATGGTTGAAAAATTCGTAAGAGATGGTTACAGTGTAGTTGATTTTTCAGAAAAAGCGGATGTTTATGTAATAAATACGTGTTCAGTAACAAATACAGGAGATAAAAAATCAAGACAGATTATAGGAAGAGCTAGAAGACAAAACTCTAATGCTATAATTGCAGTAGTTGGATGTTATTCACAAATAGCCCCAAAAGAAGTTTCTGAAATAAAAGGTGTAGATGTAGTCCTTGGAACTAGAAACAAAGGGGATATAGTTTACTATGTAAATAAAGCTAGAGACGAAAAGAAGATCCAAATAGAAGTTGGGGCTGTACTTAAAAACAAAAAATTCGAAAATCTTCAAATAGAAGATTATAGAGATAAGACTAGAGCTTTCTTAAAAATTCAAGATGGATGCAATAGATTTTGTGCATACTGCTTAATTCCATATACTAGAGGTGCGGTTTGTTCTAAAGACTTTGATGTTGTTTTAAACGAAGTAAAGCAATTAGCTAATAAAGGATTTAAAGAGATAATACTATCAGGTATCCACACAGCATCTTATGGTGTTGATTTAGAGGGGAATATAAGCCTTGTAACGCTTCTTGAAGAAATAGAGAAGATAGATGGTATAGAAAGAGTTAGAATAGGTTCTATAGAGCCATCATTCTTTACAGATGAAGTAGTAGAAAAGTGCAAGAATATGAAAAAGCTTTGTCCTCAATTCCATTTATCTCTTCAAAGTGGATGTAATGACACTTTAAAAAGAATGAATAGAAGATATACAGCTGAAGAATACGAAAAAATAGTTAATGTTTTAAGAGAAAACTTAGAAGATGTATCTATAACTACGGACGTTATAGTAGGTTTCCCAGGGGAAACTGATGAAGAGTTTAATGAAACTTATGAATTCTTAAAAAGAATTAAATTAACTAAAACCCATATATTTAAATTTAGTCCAAGAACTGGAACTAAAGCTGCCGATATGGAAAACCAAATTGATGGTAATAAAAAAGAAGAAAGATCTAAAAAGCTTATAGAACTTAATAAATTTAATGAAAATAACTTTACAGAGTCTTTAATCGGAAGAGAATTAGGTGTTTTAATAGAGCACGAAGTTAAGGGCGAAGAAGGCGTTTACGAAGGTTATACAAAGAATTACGTTAAAGTTCATGTGCATGGAATAAAACCTAAAAATATAGGAAAAATAATAAAAATAAAAATTTTAGCTTCAAAGGGTGACTATGCAGAGGGAAAAGTGGTAGAATAGTATATAGTGTTTATAATTTAAAGGGGGTGAAAAAATGACAGACTGTATTTTTTGTAAAATTATAAAAGGTGAAATACCTTCAAAAAAGATATATGAAGATGATTTAGTTTATGCATTTTATGACATAAACCCTGAAGCCCCTATTCACTTTTTAGTAGTACCAAAAGAACATATACAAGGTGCAAATGATATAACAGAAGAGAATTCTAAATACATTGCACACATATTCCTTGTTATAAATAAAATAGCAAGTGAACTTGGTATTAGAGAAGGTGGATATAGAATTATAAATAACTGTGGTGAAGATGGTGGGCAAACTGTTAATCATATTCACTTTCACGTTATGGGCGGCAAAAAGATGAAATGGCCACCATGCTAAAAAAATTTCTATTATATATTGACATTCTTAGAGAAAGTGATATATAATATACCGTGTGTTATTAAGCCCGTAGCTGATTTAAGTTGATTAATTTAAGCTAGCGGAGGGAGGGATAATTAAATGTCAGAAATCAAAGTTGGAGAAAACGAAACACTAGAAAGTGCGTTAAGAAGATTTAAAAGAAAATGCGCTAGAGCTGGAGTTCTTTCATAAGTAAGAAAAAGAGAGCACTACGAAAAGCCAAGCGTTAAAAAGAAAAAGAAATCAGAAGCTGCAAGAAAGAGAAAATTTAAGTAGTTTTTTGAAAGAAGGTATGAAATATGCCAACAATTAAAGAAAGACTTCAAGAAGACTGGAAAACATCTTTAAAGGCTAAAGACAAATTCAAAACTAAAGTTTTAGGTAGCGCTAAAGCTGCTATACTTCAAGTTGAGAAGAATGAGCAAAAGCCTGCAGATGACAGTACAGTAATCGAAATTTTAGCAAAAGAAGTCAAGCAAAGAAGAGAAGCTGTGCTTGAGTTTGAAAAAGGTAATAGACAAGATTTAGTTGATGAAGCTAACGCAGAAATCGAAATCTTGCTAAATTATCTACCTCAGCAACTAAGCGAACAAGAAATATTACAAATAGTCAAAGAATCAGCACAAGACGCGGGAGCTACTAACATGAAAGACATGGGCAAGGTTATGGCATTAGTTAGACCTAGAACTGTAGGTAAAGCAGATGGTAAACTTGTTAGTGGAATAGTTAAAGATTATTTAAGTAATATATAATAGAATATTTTATTTTATTATTACTTGTTATAGAAAAGAGCTAAATATTATATTTAGCTCTTTTTTTGTTGCGCAAAAATAGTAATTAATCTCCTTTAGATAACATAAATTATTATGATAGAAATTATAAGGAGATAGAAATATGTTTGAAGAGATTAGAGAAAAGAAAGAGAGAGTTGTAGATTCTTTAGGTTTACCTAAGGAAGTCTTATATAATATTCCTAAAATAACGGTGCTTGGGAATCAGGAAGTATTAATTGAAAACCATAAAGGTCTTTTGAAATTTACAAATGAAGAGATTTTACTAAATAGTAGGCTTGGAAAAATAACTATAGAAGGTTCAAAGTTAAATATTATGTATATAGGGGATGATACTATTGCTGTAAAAGGGGAATTTAATTCTATTTACTATAAGGAGAAAGTTATAAATGAAAGAGAGTAGATTTGATTCTGTTTTAACTATAGAGATTAATATATTAGAACCTGAAAAAGTTTTAAACATAATATCTAAAGAAGGAATATTTATTAAAAATGTAAAAAGGCTAAACATAGCCCTTTTAAGTTTAGATGTATATGAAGAAGATTATAAAGATATAAAAAAGATAGTAAAAGCTAATAGAGGGAAAATTAAAATAGTAAAAGAAAGAGGAAGAAATATTTTAATTAGAAGGCTTAAAAGAAGATCTTCTTTGTTAGTTGGATCTGTTTTATTTGGATTAATAATTTTTATTTTGTCTACACATATATGGTCAATAGATATAAAAACTACAGAGAACTTATCTCCATACGAAGTGCGTGAGATTTTAAGTAAGCTTGGAGTTAAACAAGGGATGAAAAAGAATGCTTTAGATGTTTATTCTTTAGAGAAAAAATTAGAAGATTCAAGTTCTGAAATAGTTTGGGCAAGAAGCAGAATAGAAGGTTCTACTTTAAAAATAGATATAGAGGAAAAGGTAAATCCGCCAAAGCTTTTAGAAAAAGAAGTTGATAGCGTAATTGCTACTATGGATGGTGAAGTTAAAAGGATATACACAGAAAGTGGTACGGCTGTTGTAGAACCTGGTAATATGGTAAAGAAGGGTGATATATTAATTGAGCCTTATAACGGCTCAGAAGGCACAAAATACGAGTGTATAGCTAGCGGTAAAGTAATGGCAAATACCTTTTATGATAAGGAAGTAGATATAAGAATTAGTGGAAAAGAATTAAAAAGAACAGGAGAAAGTTTTAAAGAAAAATATATAACTTTCTTTGGGCGAAGAATTTATTTAAAAAAATATACAAATTCCTTTAAGGAGTATGATAAAATAGAAGATAATACTGGGTTGATTAAAGGGGTAGAGTACTTTGAAAAGGAACTTAAAGAAGTTAAATTAGAAAGAGACGAAGAAGTTTTAAAAGCTTCTAAAAAGTTAGAAAAATTATTACTTAAAGATTTAACTAACGAAGCTAAAGTCGTAGGTAAAGATATAGATGTAACTGATTTAGGTGATGGTATGATTAGAGTAAAAGTGCAATTTGTTGTGCTGCAAGACATCGCTTTATAAGATTTAGAAAATTAGCTCTTTTGATAAGAAGGTGATAAACATTGAAAAAAATTAAAAGATTAAAATTGAGTCCTAAAGAAAAATATATAAGGTATGCTATGTATGGACTTAGCTTTTTAATAACATACATACTACTTATAACTTCAATTTCTTTTAAGCAATACGATCTAAAAGAAGGGGATATTGCAAGAACAGATATAAAAGCTCCGAGAGATACAATTAACGAAGTTGCAACTAAAGACAAAGAAGATGAAGCCGCTAAGGGAGTGGAAAAGAAATATACTTTAAACACAAGCATTGAAGAAAGTGCTAAAAGTTATATTGAAGGATTTTTTAATAAGATAATAAATATTAAATCATCTGATAAAAACACAGAGGATAAAGTAAATGAACTTAAAAAGCTTAGCGATTATAATTTAAGTGAAGACGAACTAAAAGTTTTGCTTAATCTTAGTTCAGAAGAATTAGATAGCCTTAAATACGATTTAAATGGCGTTATAATTGATGTTTATAGAAAAAACATACCAGATGACAATGAGGAAAGCTTAGCTCAAGCTAAAAATTTAGCAGAAGAAAAAATAGGATATTTAAATACTTCAAACAAAGTAAAAGATGTCTTAAAAAAAGTTATATTGCCTCAGATTAAGCCAAATTTTTATCTTGATGTTGGAGCGACAGACCAAGCTATTAAAGATGCTAAAAAGAATGTTCAAAAAGTTATTATAAAGAAAAACCAAACTATAGTAAGTGAAGGCGAACCAATTACAGGAGAGCAGCTTTCAGTTTTAGAGGATTTAGGTTTATTAGATAAAAGTAGTGGTAGAGAATTTTTTATAATGTATGTTGTTTTAGCTGTATTTGTTGTTTTAGTATTTGTACTTCAAAACGTATATATAGCTAAAAATCACAAAGAAACTTATAAAGATACAAAAATGATGATACTTATAAATACAGTATCTATAATATCATTTATTTTATCTAGAGTTATAGGGGCTCTATCGCCCTTTGCAATTCCTTTAACTTCGGCGCCTATACTTTTATCGCTTCTTATAGATTATAGATTATCTATGGTTATATGTAGCTTAAATGTATTAGTTATAAGTGCTTTAGTTAATTTTAACCCACAAGTTATGCTACTTGCGTTATTAAGTGCTATACTTGGTTCTACATCACTTAAAAAGATGCAACAAAGAAACGATATAATGCGTTTATCTGTATCTATAACTATATTTAGTACTGTATTAACTTTTACAACAGGAGTTTTAATTTCAAACAACTTAAGTGAAGTTTTAAGCATAAGTTTAATTTCAGGAGTTGGAGTTATTTTTTCAGCAATACTTGCTATTGGATTTTTACCGTTTTTAGAATCAACTTTTGATGTAGTAACATCCTTAAAGTTATTAGAACTATCAAATCCAAATAATCCGCTCCTTAAAAAATTACTTATGGAAGCGCCGGGTACGTACCACCATTCTATGCTAGTTGCAAACTTAGCTGAAATGGCGGCGGAAGAAGTAAATGCAAACCCTGTTATAGCAAGGATTGGGGCTTATTTCCACGATATTGGAAAAACTAAAAGGCCGTACTTTTTTGGTGAAAACCAAATAGGAAGAGAAAATCCTCATAACAACATAACTCCAAACTTAAGTACTCTTATAATAACGTCCCACGTAAAAGATGGAGTTGAACTTGCAAAAGAATATAATATGCCAAAAGTAATAAAAGATATAATAGAGCAGCATCACGGAACGACTTTAGTTAAATATTTTTATTACACTTTAAAAAACAATTCAGAAAATCCAGATGAAATAAAAGAAGAGGATTTTAGGTATCCTGGGCCTATTCCAAGCAGTAAAGAAGCTGGGATTATAATGATTGCAGATAGCGTTGAAGCTGCAGTTAGGTCTATTAGTGACCCAACTAAAGGTAAGATAGAAGAAATGGTAAATAACATCATTAAAGATAAACTTTATTCAGGACAGTTAGATGATTGCGATTTAACTTTAAAGGATTTAGAAAAGATAAGAAAGTGCTTCTTAAAAACTTTAAATGGAATTTACCACCAAAGGGTAGAATACCCTACGGAAAAGAAAATAAAAAGTGCAAATTAACAAAAAGGGGAGCGAAAACTCCCCTTTTTAAATGTATATAATATTCATAAAATTATTTAAAAGGAGAGTAAAAAGAATGATATACGTAGAAAATAATCAAGATAAAATAGAAGTAAGTGAAGACTTAATAAAAAAAATAAAAGAGGTTATTAATTTTGCATTAAAAGAAGAAGATGTAAATATAAAAACAGAAATATCTGTGCTTTTAGTAGATAATGAAGAGATAAGAGAGATAAATAACCAAACTAGAAATATAGATAGAGCGACAGATGTATTATCTTTCCCTATGTTAGATTTTGAAGATAAAAAGGTATATAAAGAAGTATATAAAGATGAAAAATTTGATGATAGCTATTTTGATGGGGAAGATTTAGTTTTAGGAGATATGGTTTTATCTTTAGAAAGAGCAAAAGAACAATCAGAAGAATTTAATCATTCTTTTGAAAGGGAAGTTTTTTATTTAATAGTGCATTCAGTTCTTCACCTTTTAGGATATGATCATATGGAAGAAGATGAAAAGTCTATTATGAGAAAAAGAGAAGAAGAGATACTCGGCTCTTTAGAGATTGTAAGATAAGTTATTTTTAGAATAGAGGGTGTTTTTATGAAATTGAAAAAGATTGTAGATAGTTTTAATCATGCAATAGATGGGGTAATTTATACAGTTAGAACTCAAAGAAATATGAAAATTCATATGATAGCTACACTTTTAATTTTAGCTTCTTGTCTTTTCTTTGATGTTTCAAAAATTGAATTTTTAATTTTAGCTGTAACTATAACTATGGTAATAGGTGCAGAAATGATAAATACAGCAATAGAAGCTGTAGTCGATATGAATACAAATTATTATCATCCCTTAGCTAAGATTGCAAAAAACGTTGCAGCTGGAGCAGTACTTCTTACAGCTGTAAATGCTTTAGTTGTGGGGTATTTAATATTTTGGGATAAACTATCAAACCTTTCTTATGGTGTTATGCATAAGATTAAAACATCAGAGCCACATACTATTTTTATAGTATTAGTTATAGTATGTATTGGAACAATAATAGCAAAAGCTATATTTGGAGAAGGTACTCCTTTAAAAGGAGGAATGCCAAGCGGACATAGTGCTTTAGCTTTTTCTTTAGCAACTGCAATTTCTCTTATAACAGAAGAACCAATTTGTGTTATGCTAAGTTTTATTATGGCTATAATTACAGCTCAAAGTAGAGTAGATTCAGAAGTTCACTCTACCTTTGAAGTTGTTGTCGGAGCTATCTTTGGAACGCTTTTAACAATACTAGTATTTACAATCTTTAGAATTTAAACCACATACTTTTTTAATTTTATTATTAGTGTTATAATGAAAAGACTAAATAGTATATACTATTTAATTTAGAGTGTTGAGGCTAGGAGGTTTATGAAGATGAACAGTAAAGAATTAATTAAATCAGCAATAGAAGCGAGAGAAAAGGCATACTGCCCATACTCAAACTTTAAAGTAGGAGCTGCAGTGCTATTTGAAGATGGTAAAATCTATACTGGGTGTAATATAGAAAACGCTTCATTTGGTGGAACTAACTGCGCTGAAAGGACTGCTATTTTTAAAGCCGTATCAGAGGGTAATAGGGTTTTAAAAGAAATAGCTTTAATAGGTGATCCAAATAACTACACATATCCATGTGGTATTTGCAGACAGGTTTTAACTGAGTTTGCAGAAAGTGGAGATGTAAAAGTATATATAATTAAAAATGAAAATGATTATATAGTTAAAACTATAGAAGAGTTAATGCCAGGTTCATTTACAAAAAAAGACCTTGGCTAATTTAGGAGGAAAAATGTTTAAATCAGGATTTGTATCAATAGTCGGAAGACCTAACGTAGGTAAATCAACTTTATTAAATTATATAATGGGTGAGAAGCTTTCAATAGTTTCAAACAAACCACAAACAACTAGAAATAATATTCAAACAATCTTAACAACAGATGATTATCAAATGATATTCGTAGATACGCCAGGTATTCATAAGCCAAAGCATAAGCTTGGAGAATATATGGTAAACTCAGCAAAAGAATCAACTAAAGACGTTGATTTAGTTTTATTTTTAACTAATCCAGGAGATGAAATAGGAAGAGGAGATAGATTTATTTTAGAAACTCTTAAAGGGAAAAAATGCCCTGTATTTTTAGTTTTAAATAAAATAGATGAATTTACTCAAGATGCAGTTGCAAAAACTCTAGCGGACTTCTCAAAAGAGTTCCAGTTTGATGAAATAGTTCCTATTTCAGCAGCTAAAGGGAAAAATGTAGATAAATTATTAGACCTTATGGTAAAAGAATTACCAGAAGGACCTAAATACTACCCAGAAGATATGATTACAGATGTTCAAGAAAGATTTGTAGTTTCTGAAATAGTTAGAGAAAAAGCTTTAAGATGCTTAAGAGATGAAGTTCCTCACGGTATAGCTGTTGATGTAATTCAAATGAAGCAAAAAGAAAATGGAACTTATCACATAGAAGTAGATTTAATTTGCGAAAAAGATTCACATAAGGGAATCATAATAGGTAAAAATGGGCAAACTTTAAAGAAAATCGGAGAAACTGCAAGATACGAACTTGAAAGATTCTTAAGAGCTAAAGTTAATATTAAAATTTGGGTAAAAGTAAGAAAAGAGTGGAGAGATAATGCACTATTACTAAAGGAACTTGGTTACAAAAAGCAAAAGTAGTAATAGGCAGGGGATGGTTTAATGTCACTATTAGAAACTAGTGGTGTTGTTATAAAAGTGCAAGACTACAAGGAAAATGACAAACTGGTATGGTTATTTACAGAAAAGTTTGGGAAGATTACTTGTATAGCAAAAGGAGCTAAAAAGAGTAAAAGTAAACTATTTTCAGTTACTCAGCCTTTATGCTATGCAGAGTATATGGTCTTTAAAGGGAAAAATTTATTTAACCTTAGAGAGGGAAAGATTCAAAACTCCTTTGGAGGTCTTATGAGTAATTTAGAAAAGCTTACTTACGCTTCCTATCTTTCAGAACTTATAGATATAGCTCTTTTAGATGGAGAAAGTAACAGTACTTTATATAAAGATTTTTTAACAGCTTTATATTTATTAAATACTGATGCTATAGATTACGAATTACTTATAAGGTCTTTTGAACTTAGACTTTTAAAAGCAACAGGTTATGGACTTATGCTAGATAACTGTGCTGTTTGTAGAAAAAAATTAAAAACTGCAAATTACATAAGTTTATCAAACTTTGGGGGAATTTGTGAAGAGTGCCCTAAAAATCATGGTTTATTTATATCTAAGGGAACTTATAATGCTTTGAGATTTTTAAGTAATATGAGGCAAGATAAAATTTATATGCTAAACTTATCAGATGATATAAAAAGAGAAATTGCAAAAGTTACAACATTTATAATATCGTCAAACTATGCAAAAAAACCTAAAAGCTTAGAAATGTTAAATTATTTGAAGGAGTGATAGTAATGAGCGAAATAACATTAGAAAAAGTAGATCAAATTAGAGAAAGAACTGGAGTTAGCTATGCTGTAGCTAAAGAAGCACTAGAACACACTTCTGGAAATGTTTTAGATGCATTAATTTATCTTGAAGAAAGTGCAGTAGTAGTTAATGATAACTTTAAAGCTAAAGAAGACTCAGAAGGAAAAGGAGTAAAATCTGTTGAAGAGTTTAAAACTTTCCTTAAAGAGCTAATTGAAAAAGGTAACGTTAGTAGAATTAAAATCAAAAAAGAAGATCAAACTTTAGTTGATGTTCCTGTAAATGCAGGGATTGCTGCAACTGTTGTAGCTATAGTACTTCCACCAGTTCTTGCTTTTGGAGTAATAGCAGCAGTAGCAACTAAAATAACAATAGAAATTACTAAAGCTGATGGAAGCGTAGAAGTTATAAACCAATACGTTAAAAAAGCATACGATGAAGCTAAAGATAAAGCTTCAGAAGTTTGTGGAACTGTAAAAGAAAAGATTTCTGAAGTAAAAGACAGAGGAATCCAAAAAGGTGAAAAAGGTAAAGTTTACACTGGAGATGAAACTGTTTATACTTATACAGTTAAGTTTGATGAAGAGTAGAATTTTAAAGCAATAGAGAGAAAAGACGTGCAATAACTAGATAAAATAAACAAAAAGGGAATAAACGGAAAATTCAAAAGAATTTAAAGGAAAATGGTTATAGTAAAATAACGGTAAAATGGTATAATTAGATTAAGCAAAATTTTCCAAAAATCTGAATTGTCTGATAATTCCCTTTTTAGATTAGAAAGAGGGATAAATTTGAAGTTGTCAGATAGACAAGAAGAAATTATAAGGTTAGTAAAAGAAGGACAGCCAATTACTAGTGAGGCAATAGCAGAAAAGCTTGGCGTAACGAGAGCAGCACTTAGGGCAGACCTTGCAATACTAACTATGATAGGAACGCTCGATGCTAGACCTAAAGTAGGTTATATATATTCTAATAAATCTAAAAATAGTTTTATAAATGAATATATAAACGAGATAAAAGTTGGTGACATTATGTCAAAACCTTCCATAGTTAGTGAAGCTACTACAGTATATGATGCAATCGTATACTTATTCTTAAATGATGTAGGAACATTATTTGTAGAAAACGAAGGATTTTTGACAGGTGCGGTTTCAAGAAAAGATTTTCTTAAAATTGCAATAGGAGGTACAGATATTCATAAAGTTCCAGTTGGAGTAATAATGACTAGAATGCCAAACATTGTATGCGGGTCTGTAGAAGATCAAGCTTATGATATAGCTAAAAAAATAATCGAACACGAAATTGACAGTATTCCAATTGTTGAAAAAGTTACTACTGAGGAAAGAGAACAATTTAAAATAGTAGGTAAGGTTTCAAAAACTAATGTTACTAAATTGTTTGTTAAATTAGGGGAAAGAGATTAACTTAATTTGCTAACTACAGGGGGGCTAAAATTCTCCTGATAGTATATATAACTTTAGTATTGAACGGAGGAGTATTGAGAATGGAGAAAAAATACGTATACCTTTTTAAAGAGGGAAATGCATCTATGAGAAATCTTATAGGAGGAAAAGGGGCAAATTTAGCAGAGATGACTAATTTAGGAATACCAGTTCCTCAAGGTTTCACTGTTACAACAGAAGCGTGTACAAAGTATTATGATGATGGAAAAGTAGTAGCATCTTCAATTATCGAAGAAATAGAAAACTCTATGAAATATCTTGAAGAAATAACAGGTAAAGAGTTTGGAAGCACTACTAATCCACTACTTGTTTCAGTAAGGTCAGGAGCAAGAGTTTCAATGCCAGGTATGATGGATACAATATTAAATCTAGGATTAAATGATGAAGCGGTTGTAGCTTTAGCAGAACAAACAAATAATCCAAGATTTGCTTATGATTCATACAGAAGATTCATACAAATGTTCTCAGACGTAGTTATGGGAGTAGAAAAAAGGCTTTTTGAAGATGAAATCGATAAAGCTAAAGAAGCTAAAGGTGTAGAAGTTGACACAGATTTAACTGCTGATGACTTAAAAGTACTAGTTAAGAATTTTAAATAAGTCTACAAAAAAGAAAAGGGTGAAGATTTCCCACAAGACCCTAAAAAGCAATTAATAGAATCTATAACTGCTGTATTTAGATCTTGGGACAACCCTAGAGCTCATGTCTATAGAAGATTAAATGATATACCATCAGAATGGGGAACTGCTGTTAACGTTCAACAAATGGTGTTTGGTAACAAGGGAGAAACTTCAGGAACAGGAGTTGTCTTCTCAAGAAACCCAGCTAATGGTGAAAATGAAATCTACGGAGAATATTTAATGAATGCACAAGGCGAAGACGTTGTTGCAGGAATAAGAACTCCACTTCCAATCGCTCAATTAGAAGAGCAAAATCCAGTTATATATAAAGAATTTATTGATATAGTTAATACATTAGAAAAGCATTATAGAGATATGCAAGATATGGAGATTACTATAGAAGAAGGTAAATTATATTTCCTTCAAACTAGAAATGGTAAAAGAACAGCGCAAGCTGCTTTAAAAATAGCTGTTGACTTAGTTGAAGATGGAACTTTAACTAAAGAAGAAGCTATCTTAAAGGTAGAGCCTAAGCAATTAGATACATTATTACACCCAGCTTTCTATGATGAAGATTTAAAGAAGGCTACTCCAGTAGCTAAAGGTCTTCCAGCTTCTCCAGGTGCTGCATGCGGTAAAATAGCATTTACAGCAGAAGAGGCAAAAGAGAGAGCTCAAAACGGTGAAAACGTAGTTTTAGTAAGACTTGAAACTTCACCAGAAGATATAGAAGGTATGATAGCTGCACAAGGTATCTTAACTGTAAGAGGGGGAATGACTTCTCACGCAGCGGTTGTAGCTAGAGGAATGGGAACTTGTTGTGTAGCTGGTTGTGGCGCACTAAAAGTAAATGAAGAAAAGAAAACTTTAGAAGTAAACGGTAAAGTTTATAAAGCTGAAGATTACATTTCAATAGATGGTACTTCAGGAAATGTTTATGCAGAGAAAATCAAAACTGTAACTCCTGAAATAACAGGACACTTTAAAACATTTATGGAATGGGTAGATGAAATAAGAAAGTTAAAAGTTAGAACTAACGCTGATACTCCAAGAGATGCAAAACAAGCTGTTGAGTTTGGTGCAGAAGGAATAGGACTTTGCAGAACTGAGCATATGTTCTTTGCAGAAGATAGAATATTAGCAGTTAGAGAAATGATTTTAGCTAAAACTTTAGAAGATAGAAAAAAAGCATTAGATAAGATACTTCCAATGCAAAGAGCTGACTTTATAGCTATATACGAAGCACTTAAAGGAATGCCAGCTACTATAAGGCTTTTAGACCCACCACTACATGAATTCTTACCTCATACTTTAGAGGATATGAAAAACTTAGCAAAAGAATTAGATGTTAGTGTTGAGGATATTAAGTCAGAAGTAGATAGCAAGCACGAATTTAACCCAATGATGGGACACAGAGGTTGCCGTTTAGCTGTAACTTATCCAGAGATTGCAGAAATGCAAACTAGAGCTATAATAGAAGCTGCAATTGCAGTTACTGTTGAAAGAGGGTATGAAGTAGTTCCAGAGATAATGATTCCTTTAATAGGTGATGTAAAAGAATTAAAATTTGTTAAAGATGTAGTTGTTAAAACAGCAGAAGAAGTTATGGCTGAAAAGGGAACTAAAATTGACTACAAAGTAGGAACAATGATAGAAATCCCAAGAGCTGCACTTACAGCAGATAGCATAGCTAAAGAAGCTGAATTCTTCTCATTTGGAACTAATGATTTAACTCAAATGACATTTGGATTCTCAAGAGATGATGCAGCTAAGTTCTTAAATTCATACTATGATAGTAAAATTTATGAGCAAGATCCATTTGCAAAGCTTGATCAAAATGGAGTAGGACAGTTAGTTGAAATGGCGGCTTCAAAAGGAAGAGAAACTAGAAAAGATATTAAACTTGGAATTTGTGGAGAACATGGAGGAGACCCTTCATCAGTAGAGTTCTGTCACAATATAGGTTTAGATTATGTTTCTTGTTCTCCATTTAGAGTTCCATTAGCAAGACTTGCAGCAGCGCAAGCTCAAGTTAAAAATAAAAGATAGTAAATTTTAAGGTCTATCGGAAATATCCGATAGACCTTTTATAATGTTATATTATATTCTTTTTCAATTCTTGGAATTATTTCTTTTACAAAATCAATTTGAAAGTTAAGCTTTTCATTACTCTTCATAAGAAGGGTTATAAAGGCACTTTTATTGCATTTTCCTATATTTTTAAAGTAATCTTTTGAAATTTTCCAAAACTTTTGTGGAAAACTTATATAAGTCACTAGATATCTTAAGTCAGATGGGGTAAGCTTAGAGTGATAGTTGTATTCTCTTAGTAGAGATAGTGCGAGTTCTAAGTTAAAACAAGTATTGTCTCGTCTAAGGAGTCTTCTTAAAAAATAACCGAGGTCACGAATAGAATAATCGTATTTACACTTATCTAAATCTATAACCCAGATATTATTATCGTTATCAAAAAGTATATTTTTACTAACATAATCACCATGACATATAGATTTAGATAGTTCATCATCATCAATACGAGATGCTATTTCTAAAGATTTTTTTGCAAGAAACAAATTATCTTCAAAATTTTCTAAGAAGATATTTGAAAATTTATCTTTAGTAGATACAGCTTTATTGTATGAAGTAAGTAAATGATTAAAATGTTTTAAGATAGATATGTAGTAGCTATTTAGACCTACTCTATCTTCACTTCCTTTAATAGGGAAAAAGCTTCTTGAGCTGTTGTGAATGTGGGCAAGCTGTCTAACAGAAAGAATAATGTGGTCTAAATTATCAAAGTCACATTTATATCCGTCGACCCAAGGTGTAAGTATAAAAATCATTCCATCATGTTTTACATATTTCAAACCGTCTTTAGTGTTTAGTAGGATAGGGGTTTTTATTCCTTTTTTCCATAACCACTGAAGTGCAGAATAAACAAACAGTAAGCTATCTTCGTTAAAATATATTTTTTTTAGGCAAAAGGCAGCGCTTTTAGATGAAATTTTATAAACAGCGCGATGCTTTTGAGTGTCTTTAAATTTTATTAAACCGATAGTGGAATCTTCTAAGTCATAATGATGCAAAATATTTTTTTTAACATATTCTTCAGAAAAAATATTTTGTTTAGAAGAAGGTTTTTTGCTCATAACAGAATCCTCCTATAATTTTTGTACTTAATATTATAATATTAGTGAGAAATAAAAATTAGAATATAAATATAAAAATAATAATATTTATAAAAATGCAAATAATAACTTAGTGTAATATTTTGAGAATATAGGTGGTAAAGATAGAATAAGTAATTAGAGGTGAAAAAAATGAATGTAAGAGAGAATATTGAAAGAATTGAGAGTTTGACATTAAGAAAAGAAGGAAAGTTATCTAAAGAAACTCTTGGAAGAGAGAGTTTTGAAAAGTTAGATGATTATAAAAATGCATTCATGGTTGATAGAGATAGAATAATTAACTCTAAAGCTTTTAGAAGACTAAAAGATAAAAGTCAAGTTTACACAGTTAAAAAGGGAGCGCACTACAGAAATAGACTTACTCACACTTTAGAAGTAAGCGCTATAGCTAGAGATATAGGAGTTGGAATAGGATTAAACGAAAACTTAATAGAAGCTATAGCACTAGGTCACGACGTAGGTCACTCAGCTTATGCGCACGCTGGAGAAGACGTTCTTAGAGAATTTTTAGGACACTTTTCTCATTCGGAACAAAGCATTAGAGTTTTAACTAAACTTGAAGGAAAAGGTGAAGGTTTAAATTTAACTCAAGAAGTTTTAGATGGTATTTTAAAACATAGCGGACTTGGCGGAATAAATAGTCAAATAACTTTAGAAGGAGTAGTAGTTAGATACTCTGACAAAATAGCTTATTTAAATCACGATATAGACGACTCTATAAGAGCTGGACTTTTAAAAGAAGAGGATTTACCTAAAGAATGCGTAAAAGTTTTAGGTGAAACTAACGAAGAAAGAATAAATACCTTAGTTCACGATTTTATAAATAACTCAAATAAATTATTAGACGAAGGTAAATTCGAAGTTGGACTTAGTAAAGAAGTAGATGATGCTATGCTTAAACTTAGAAAATTTATGTTTCAAAATATTTACGGCGGCGATTTCTTAAAAGAAGAAAGAAAAATAGTAAAAGTTAAAATGGAAGCTATCTTAAATTACTATATGGATAGAGTATACCTTATGCCAGAACTTTTTAAAACTATTGCAAAAGAAGAAGGAAACCCTCGTGCGGTAGCTGATTATGTATCTGGAATGACAGATGAATTTTGTGATAACTTATACGAACAATTATTTGGAAAAAAATAAAAAAATAGGAATAAAAAGCGGATATTATGGAAAGATAAAATTATCATAAAAAAGAGGATTTTATAATATAAAGAAGAATAGTAATAAAAGACGATAAAAATCTTATAAAAACTTTCCTAATAAAAAAAGGAAATGTAAAAATAGTGTCGAATAAAATATAAGTTGCAAAAAATATAAAGGTAAGGAGGGAGATTTCTCCTTGCGTATTCAAGAGGAAACAATTGAAAGAATTAAAGAGGAAAATGACATCGTTGATATAATTTCAGAAACTGTTAGACTTAAAAGATCAGGAAGAAATTATATGGGGCTATGTCCTTTTCATGGTGAAAAATCACCATCATTTAGTGTATCACAAGATAAACAGATATATAAGTGTTTTGGTTGTGGCGAAGCTGGTAATGTCTTAACTTTTGTAATGAAGCAAAAAAACTTGAATTTTATAGAAGCATGTAAAGTTCTAGCTGAAAGAGCTAATATAACTCTAGACTTAGGCGATGGAGAAAGTAGTGTAGTTTCTAAGAAAAAAGAAATACTTTACAAAGCAAACGTCGAAGCTGCTAGATTTTTCTTTTCAAACCTTCAAAGGGATAGGATTTCAAAATCTTATTTTATTAGAAGAGGTATAGAAGAGAGCACTATTAAAAGATTTGGTTTAGGCTTTGCAAAAGATGGCTGGCAAAACCTTAGAACTTACCTTAAAGGAAAAGGCTTTAATGATAATATTCTATTAGAAGCAGGGCTTGTACTTAAAAGTCAAAAAGGAACTATTTACGATAGATTTAGAAATAGAGTTATGTTTCCTGTATTTGATATTAAAGGTAAAGTTATTGGATTTGGAGGAAGAGTCTTAGATGATTCTAAACCTAAATACCTAAATTCGCCAGAAACTATGGTTTTCCACAAAGGAACTAACTTATACGGGTTAAATTTTGCAATAAAAAATCAACTTAAAGAAAGATATTTCATTATAGTTGAAGGGTATATGGACCTTATAAGTTTAAATCAGCATGGCATCACAAATGTCGTGGCTTCTTTAGGAACAGCACTTACAGTAAATCAAGCAAGACTTCTTAAAAGGTATGCTGATAAAGTAATTATTTCTTATGATGCTGATGTAGCAGGTCAAACTGCAACGCTTAGAGGATTAGAAATATTAAAAGATGCTGGATTTGATGTTCGGGTATTAAGTATACCAGAAGGTAAGGATCCAGATGAGTTTGTAAGAAGCAATGGGAAAGACGCATTTTTAAAGTTAGCTCATAATTCAGAAACTCTTATTGGATACAGACTTAGAAGAGCAAAAGAAGGTATTGATTTTAGAGACAATCAGGCCTTAGTTGAGTATGGTAATAGGGTTACTGAAATTCTTTTAGGATTAAATCCTGTCGAACAAAGTGTATATATTAAAAGTATTTCAGAAGATACAGGGCTTAAAGAACAAGCCTTATACGACTTGCTTTCGAGAAGTTCAAAAGGAAAAAATGAGGCTACTATGTATGAAAAGGAACAAAATGGAACAAAATTATATGTGGAGCCTAGTTATATGAAGGCTGAGAAGTCGCTTCTTAAACTAATGCTTAACGAAGATGATTTTAATACAATCATTGGACTTATAGACAGTGATGAGCTAAACTTAAAAGCTCATAGCAAAATATTTAATTTAATAAAAGAGGGTAGAGAGAAATCTATTAAGGATATTTCTTCATACGTTGAGCTTAACTGTGATGATGTTGAATCATCTAAAGAATGGGTAATAATTAAAGAGATGGAAGTTTTAAAAGCTAATGATGCTAAAAGAGTTATTTTAGATTACATAAAGCAAATCAGAAGTTTTAAACTAAAGAAAAAGACCCAAGAGTTAAAGCAAAAGCTAAAGGAATTTGAGAAAAAGGGAATGTTTGAAGAATCAATTAAGGTTGCTAAAGAACTTAGTAAAATTAATGCAGACCTTAATATGAATAAGGGGTAATGGTCATTACGGAAGGAGGTAACGATATGGCTGGAAGAACAAAGGTAAAAAAAGAAGATAATAAAGAAAAAAATAATAAAATGTCTATTGTTAAAAATTTAATTGATAAAGGTAAGAAAAATAATTCTTTAACTTATAAAGAGATAATGGATGAAATAGATAATATCGAATTAAGCCCAGAACAAATCGAGAAAATCTACGAAGTTCTAGAATCTATGGGAATCGAGGTAGTAGGTGAACCTAATAAAGGTGAGGATACTGAGGAAGAAGAAGAAGAGGAATTAGACTTAACTGTACCAGAAGGTATAGCTATAGATGACCCAGTTAGAATGTACCTTAAAGAAATAGGTAAAGTGCCACTATTATCATCAGAAGAAGAGATAGAACTTGCAGAAAAAATCGAAGAGGGAAGCCAATACGCTAAGAAAAAATTAGCAGAAGCAAACCTTAGACTTGTTGTAAGTATAGCTAAAAGATATGTAGGTCGTGGAATGTTATTCTTAGACCTTATTCAAGAAGGTAATTTAGGTCTTATTAAAGCTGTAGAAAAGTTTGATTACAGAAAAGGGTTTAAGTTCTCAACTTATGCTACATGGTGGATAAGACAGGCGATTACAAGAGCTATAGCTGACCAAGCGAGAACTATAAGAATACCAGTTCATATGGTTGAAACTATAAACAAATTAATAAGAGTTCAAAGACAATTACTTCAAGAACTAGGTAGAGATCCATTCCCAGAAGAGATTTCTAAAGTTATGGATTTACCAGTTGAAAAAGTTAGAGAAATACAAAAAATAGCTCAAGAGCCAGTTTCACTTGAAACTCCAATCGGTGAAGAGGAAGATAGTCACTTAGGAGACTTTATTCCAGATGACGACGCTCCAGCACCAGCTGAAGCTGCAGCATTTACTATGCTTAAAGAACAATTAATTAACGTTTTAGATACTTTAACTCCTAGAGAAGAAAAAGTATTAAGACTTAGATTTGGTCTAGATGATGGAAGAGCTAGAACTCTTGAAGAAGTAGGTAAAGAGTTTAACGTTACTAGAGAGAGAATTAGACAAATTGAAGCTAAAGCTTTAAGAAAGCTTAGACACCCTTCAAGAAGTAAAAAATTAAAAGATTATTTAGATTAATATATTAAAAAAGCGCGTAATACGTGCTTTTTTAATTTGCTATAAAAGATAGTGATTTGTTATAATGGATTTCTAAAATAAAATTGACAGGAGAAATGAAAATGGAATTAAGCAGAAGATTAAGTTTAATAATTCAAAATATTGATGAATGTGATACTTTAGTGGATGTAGGGACAGACCACGGATATATACCGATAAAATGTATAAAAGATGGGTTATGTAAAAAGGCGATAGCATCTGATATTAATAAGGACCCACTTGATAAGGCAAAACTTAATTCTGTATTCGAGGGAGTAGATGAAGAAGTAGAGTTTAGATTAGGTGGTGGATTAAGCACTGTAGAGGTTTCAGAGTGTAACGGGATAGTTATAGCTGGAATGGGTGGGAATCTTATTAGAGATATACTAGAAGAAGATAAAGAGGTAGTTAAAGAGGCTGATTATTTAATTCTTTTACCAGCACAAAATCCAGAAGTATTAAGAGAGTATTTATATACTAATAACTACGAAATAATAAAAGAAGATTTATGTTTAGATGATGGAATATATTATGAATTATTTAAAGTAAGATCAAAAGATGGAGAAACTACTGAATTAGATTCAATATACTACGAAGTTAGTCCAACACTTTTAAGAGAAAGACATGAACTTTTAAAAGGATTTATAGAATCTAAAATAGAAAAGTATGAAAAAATCAAAGGTTTAATAACTGATGATAGCGAAAGTGCTAAATTAAGATTAGAAGAATTAAATACTAAAATAGATGTTTTAAATAATTTATTAAACTACTGCAGTTAATAAAGAAAGGATGAGAGGTTATGAAAAAGGTTAAAGATATTATAAGCGTTATGGAAAACTTTGCACCTCCTATATTAAAAGAAGATTTTGATAATGTAGGACTTATGGTGGGAGATAAAGAGGAAAAGGTTTCTAAGGTGTTACTTGCACTTGATTGTACAAACTCAGTAATTGAAGAGGCTAAAAAAAATAATTGTGATATGATAATAACTCATCATCCTCTTATTTTTAAAAAGCCAAATAGAATAGTTAAAGATGATTTCCTTGGAAATAAAATAATAGAACTTATTAAAAACGATATATCACTTTATTCAAGTCACACAAACTTAGATTCAGTTAAAGGTGGAATAAATGATACTATAGTTAAGATGCTTGGTTTTGAATTTAACTCAATAATAGAAGAGTCTAACAAGGGATACGAGGGAGCAGGTCTTGGAAGAATAGTTAATTTAGAAGAGGAATTAGATTTGAATTCTTTAATAGAAAAGATTAAGTCTAATTTAAATGTTTCTAATTTAAGAGTAGTTAAAGGAAAAGAAAGACTTAAAAAGATTGCTATAATAAACGGAAGTGGACAAAGCTTTTTTAATGACTGTATAGCTGAAGGTGTAGACTGCATTATTACAGGGGATACTACATACCACTTTGCATCAGATTTAAAAGAACTTGGAATCACAATAATAGACCCAGGGCATTTTAAAACTGAATGGTTAGTATTTTTAAGCGTTATGGAAAATATAATAGAAAAGTTTAAAGATATAGAATTTATAGTTTCTAAAGAAAGTTCTGACCCTTATACTTTTATTTAAAGGAAAGATATCACCTTTTAGTTCATATACTTAAATGAGTATGAATTGAAAGGTGATTTTTATGGGAAGAAAAAGGAAAAGGAAAAATCTTTATAGAGATGGTGGAAATAATAATTTTGACATAACAGCATTTTTTAAAAACATAGAAAATTTTATAAATAATTTTAGTAGAAAGAATTATTTTAAAAGATCAGAATATTTTACTCCTATAAAATGTGTTATTTATTTAGGAGTTTTAGCTACTTTGATGTTCTCGGGGGTAGGGATTTTAGGGGTTATAATTGTAGGGTTATTTATAGTTGCTTTAATGATTTTTGACTAAATGGAATAAAATTCATTTGCATAAGATATTTAATTATGTTATCATAGGTTTTGCGAGTAAGACGTGCAATCGCTGCTAGCCTTTGAGCTAGGAGAGGAAAGTCGGAGCTCCATAGGGCAGGGTGCTGGCTAACGGCCAGTCAAGGCGACTTGAAGGATAGTGCAACAGAGATATACCGCCAGAATCTAAACTTAGTTTAGATGAGTTCACTTTTGTGACTGGTAAGGATGGAAAGGCGTAGGTAAGAGCTCACCAGCATAGTGGAGACATTATGGCTATGTAAACCCCACCTGGAGCAAGACCGAGAAGAAACATTGTGGGATAGCCCGTCCCGTTTCGTGGTGTGTCGCTTGAGCATGCTGGCAACAGTATGTCTAGATAGATGATTGCTTAATACAGAACTCCGCTTATGGCTTGTCTCGTAACATGTAAAACACTAGGTAGTACCTAGTGTTTTTCTTTTTGCTCTAAATTTATTAAGAATATACTAGAATTTATAAGATGTAAATATATTGAAGATAATTGGAATAAATTGTATAATTAAATAGAATAAAAAATTCATAAAAGGCTATTTGGCCTTTTTATATTTTATAAGGGAATTGAGGGGGAAAGATGAAAAAAATAATTGTGGGATTTATTTTAAGTTTTGGAGTTTTTATTTTAGTTGGGTGTAGAGATAAGGGCTCAATCCAAGCTATAAGTGCATTAGATCAAGTTTGGAATGGTGGATTTTCCTATGGGATAGTAAAAGATAATGAAAATGGGACAGACCTATATAAATTAAAAAAGGTTGATTTTAAAAATGGATCATTAAATATGGGTATCAAATATGAAGGTGAAGTTGAACGAGACTTTACTATAACACCATTATTAAATAATGAAAGAGTGAAATTTGATTTTGATGGTAAAGGTTTAACTGATAAATATACTGTAAAAATAAAAAATGGTGATAATAAGATTAGTATAAAAACTAATGAGTTAAATGACGGGATTGTTAGCTTTATATTTAAGTCTTCTGATATTTGTTTTGGGGTATATGGATATAATAATCACGCTAAGATGAAAGAAATAGCGAGTGGTGTAAAATATGATGAGTTAAAGGTTTCAAAAGAAGGGGCTAATGAAGAAATCATAGGAAAGAGTTTAGAAGAAGTAAATTATTCTTTTAAAGTAGAACTTCCAAAGGAAAGATTTGAAGGGGATAACTATGGTTATAAAGTTTTCTTAGGTGATACTTTAATAAAAATAGACGGTAAAGACTCAAAGGTATTTAAAGAAAATAATGATATTTTTGAAGATGAATTTAAGTTTACTTTACCTAAAAAATCAGGAACATATGATTTATATGTTTTTAGGGAGGCAAACCCTATAAGCGAGACACAACCTATAGGAAGTATTGTATTTAAAACAAAGGTAAATGTAGAAGAATGATAGGGTTTACTTTAGAAAAAATAAAAAAGAATTTTAGTATGTATACTGGAATAATTCTTTTGTTTACAGTAGGTACATTTAGTTTATGTTTTATCGCAGCGATACAGGAAAATAGTATTAAAATAACAGAGAGATTATCTATGGGTAATTATAAGAATCGATTAAATATTACTTTAAATAATGTAACTAACGTAAGGGAAGTTCAAAATATAATAAAAAAATTTCAAGGTAAATCTACGCTTAGGATAAACGGAAGTGACTCTGTAGTTTTAGTTAGCTATAAAGATGGCCTTGACTATGATTATTTTATTACAAAGGGAAGATTTTTAAATCCTAATGAGACTAAAGAAGAGATAGTTTTAGGTTATAAAAATGCAATTGATTTGTTTGGAACTAGTGATGTTTTAGGAAAATCAGTAGAGGTTCTTTCAAAAGAGTATAAGGTTGTCGGAATTTTAGGAAATGAAATATCAAAGGAATTAGATATTTATAATAATTATATAGCATTAGGGTCTGTAGATGAGTTTTTCGATTTTTGCTCTGATAATGGAAAGTTAAGTTTTTCATTATATGATAAGAATGAAAAGCCTATAGAAATCGCTAAGGAGTTAGAGCTAGAATTAAAAAAGGTAGATAAAAATATTTATTTTGAAATTAGTGATTGGAAGGAAAATAAATCTGAATTAACTGTAACTAAAGAGCAGATTATTTTATTTAATGGAATAATCTTTATAATTATATTATTTACGTCATTTCAGATAGGGATATTTAATTATAGATTAAAGAAAAAAGATTATAAATCACTTTTAGTAACTGGTTATAGCAAAAGTGATATTGGAATTTTAATTTCAATAGAGAACTTTATTATAGTTTTGATAGGTACAATTATAGGAATAGGATTATTTTTTTTATTAGAAGAAAAACTTAGCATCATCTTAAATAAGTACGAGTATTTTAATAGTTTTAATTTAAATCTTAGAGGAGTAATATATTCGTTAGTTATAAACATATTAGCGTCTATAATATTATCTTGTACAATGATTCTTAAAATAAATAAAGGGCAAATAAAGGATATTTAGGTTATGGGGATAGTTTTTATAAAAAATAGATTAAAAAAGGATAAAATAATAATAATTTTCTTTACTATACTAATTATATCTGGTAGTTTTTTGCTTAATTCTATAGATATATTATCTAGGTATCCAAGGTATATAAAAAATATTTGTGATGTAAATAATACTTACACAATAAATATAAACTACTATGACAAAGAAAAAGGGATAGAAGAGAGCATTTCATCAATTGCTATGATGACAAGAGATGAAGCTAAATTAGATAAATTAATAAAGCTTAAAGAAGAATTATTTAATATAAATAATAATAAGTATAAATTTTTAGAGATGCCTATATTTGAGGAAGCACGGAAAAATGGACAAATTATAGATATAGCTTATATAACAGATAATACAAAAATTCCATATAATGATTTAAATAAAGAAGAAGAGGCTTTAATTTCTAATAATTTAAAAGAAACATACAAAGTAAATAATAGCTATAGATTAAATCATGAAAATAGTATTAAAGTAAAAAAGGTTTTAGGTGCAGATAATATTTTATTAAAAGATATATTTGATGAAACGAAATATACTAAAAGGTTTATAGGAATTAGAAAAGATAATTTTTCTAAAGAATTTCTAAGAAAAAATGCCTTTGATATATTAAAAGGTATTATGGTAGAAGTTCAAAAAGAAGATATAGAAACCTTGAAAAAAGAAATAATAGCCATTGATAAAAATATTTCAAGTATAGATTTAAAACCTGTAAGTGATATTATCTATGAAAATTATACAAGTAAAAATACATTTAATATGATAATTATGGCTTCTTACGTAAGTATAATAGGCGGCTTAATTATTATTTCAATGATAATAGTAAATTATATAAATATGAAGAAAAGAAAACGGGACTTCATGACATTACGTGCTATAGGATATACTTATAAAAGCATAATTACAAATACTACTTTAGAAGAGGGGATACTAGTAAGTTTATCTTTAGTTATTTCTTTAATATTACAAAAGGCTATATATTTAGTTACTAAAGTAGAGTGGGTAGATATAAGATTTAATGTAACTTTAATTATAATAATTCTACTTTTAATATTTCAAATTATACTATGTATAGCTATGTATATTTGGTTTTATAGAAATAGAAAAAATATAGTGGTTAGAGGTGAATAAAGTGGAATGTATAAGATTAGAAGAAATAACTAAAAAATATGGAAAAGATAAAAATACAGTTACAGTTTTAGATAAATTTAATTATACCTTTGAAAAAGGAAAGTTTTATATGATAAGAGGAGCTTCAGGTTCTGGAAAAACAACTATTTTAAATATAATAAATGGGCTAGATGAGGAGTATACAGGAACTTGTTATATAAATAATGAAAACATAACTAACAAAAATGAAAAAGGGAAAGCAAAGATAAGAGCTTTAGATATGGGATATATTCATCAAGAATATTTACTTTTAGAGGATTTATCAGTATTAGAAAATGTAAAGATAAGATTAAAATGTAAAAATAAATACTTAAAAGAAAAAATCACTTCTAAATCTATAAAAGAAAAAAGCATAAAGGTTTTAGAAAGTTTAGGGCTTAAAGATCATATAAATAAATCACCTAAAGAACTTTCAGGAGGGCAAAAACAAAGAGTAGCTATAGCAAGGTGTTTAGTTTCAGATGTTGAAATTATATTAGCTGATGAGCCTACAGGAGCCTTAGATAGTAAAATAACAATCGAAATAATGGATTTATTAAAGGGATTAAATAAAGAAGGAAAAACTATAATTATGGTAACTCACGATATATCTATTTTAGATTATGCTGATGAAATAATTAATTTAATATAATTATTTACTTATTTGAAAAAAATGGTAATATTAAATAAAAAGGGGGGATTAATTTGAATATTATAATAGTGATTTTAGCTGTATTTGTAGTACCTAGTTTTGTAGCTAAATTACTTTACAAAATTGAAAAATTAGAAAAAACCAAGAGATATTTTATAGAAAACAAAAGTAAAATCAAGAGTATTTTAAATTTAGTATCATTTTTAGTGCTTGCATTTATGCTAGTTGATGTATGTTTACTTGATACTATTTGGCTAGTTTATTTGCTCCTTCCATTTATTGTGATAAGCATGACTTTAGATAGATTTTTGGAGTTAACATGCAAAGAAAAAGTAAATTCTTTAGAATAAAATAAATTAAAAAGCAATCAATTAAATTTGATTGCTTTTAATTTTTATCCTATGTTTTTTATTTTTTTAGTAAGTATGACTTTGGATTATTAAGCCTATAACAAAAATAGCTACTTAATATCATTAATGGAAACATTAATTTAAAAGCTAAGCTGTAGTCTATTATATTTAAAAAATATGATAAACAGATTATAATCCCAAATATAATTACAGTAATCCTAGTCTTTAGTAAATAATTTGATTTAAATACTTTTTTAAATAAGTTATTCATATATTTACCTCAATAAGATTTTATATAGTTTATATTAATTATATAATAGAAGAGGATATCTTACAAATTATACAAAAATTATATTAAAAGGAAAAATATAATAACAACTTCCTTTAAGAGAAGAGAATAACTTAATTTTAGTGAATAAATAAATATAAATGATAAAAAAATAACAATATTGTGATAAAAATCACAGATTTTATATGTAACCCTTTATATAATTTACTAGATATTATATGAGGAGTGAATTTATTATGTATGAAAATGATTTAATGGCAGTTGGTGCTGCGTCTAAGAGTAAAGTCGATTTATATGAAAAAAATAAGGTAGGATATTTAATATCTTCAATGTTTGCAGGGCTTTTTGTAGGGCTTGGAATTATGCTTATATTCTCTATAGGAGGGCTTTTAAGTAGCGGTGGCAGTGCTGGAACTAAGGTAGTTATGGGAGCTTCTTTTGGAGTTGCACTTAGTCTTGTTATTTTTGCAGGAGCTGAATTATTTACTGGAAATAACTTTGTAATGACAATAGGGCTTGTAAGAGGGGATGTTGATACTCTAGGAGTTATTAAAGTATTTGTAGCATCCTTTATTGGAAATCTTTTAGGTTCAGTTTTAGGAGCATTCTTATTTGTTCAAGCAGGTCTTAGCAAAGGTCCTATAGGAGAATTTATAGCTAAAGGTGCTTTAGGTAAAATGACAGCATCTAGCGGAGAATTATTTGTTCGTGGAATTTTATGTAATATATTAGTTTGCTTAGCTATTTGGTGTTCTTTTAAGATGAAAAACGAAGTCGGAAAATTAATAATGGTTTTTTGGTGCCTTTTCGTATTTATTACAGCGGGATTTGAACATAGTATAGCTAATATGACTCTTTTAAGTATAGGGTTATTTGCTAAAAATGGATTAGCTTTAACTTTTGGAGGATTCGTACATAATTTACTTTGGGTAACTCTTGGAAATATGGTAGGTGGAATATTACTTGCGTTAGGTTATGCAAAAGTAGGAAAGAAAAATTAATAAATTAGAATTTTAAGCTATATCATTATATTAATGATATAGTTTTTTTTATTTTAGGTAATTATAAATAGAATATTTAAAGGCAAAAACCAGTTATTAAACAAATTTGATAAATATAACCTTAGAATTGTTAAAAGTATATGAAAAGGGGGAGTGCATATAAGATACTATTAATTTTTTGTGCTATACTTCACCTTATAAGCAAGTAGAAAAGGGAAATGATTATGAATATAGAAAATATTATTAAAAAAATTAAATATGGATTGCCAGCTGCTTGTTTGTCGTTAATTTTATTTTTTACAAATAAATATATGTTTGGAATAAGTAACGCAATAATAGCAACTTATATGACTCTTACATTTGTAAATATGAGAAAAAATATATTTATTGAAAGTAATGGATTTAGAAATTATTTAGTTCATTTATCTTTAGGTATATTTGCATGTTTAGCATCTCAAAATATAGTGAGCGCTATAGTAATTAATTTTGTAGTTACTTTTGTAGCTTCTTATTTTTTAACTAGAGCTTATGATTCTTCAAGATATTTTGTATTTATGCTAGGGTTTGTTATAATGCAGCTTTTACCTTTAAAGCTAAGCGATATAGATTTAAGGATTTTTGCAATTACGTATTCTTATATATTAATTAGAATATTTTTAAGAATATTTAACAATAATGGACTTAGAAAAGAAATTTATAGGCTTATAAATAAAGGATTTTCACTTTTAAGAGAAGAGTTAGATTATGCTTATTTAGGAAATGAAGAAAAGTTTTTAGGAGCTGAAGAAAATCTTACAGAAGTTATTACTGAATTAAATAGGATTGTTTATGAAAGCTATGAAAAAGCTTATTTTGAAATAATTATAGCCTTTGGTCAATTTAATAACTTTAATAAAAGAATCTTAAAAAGGCGTGATATTGCAAGGAAAAATAAAGATTTAATTATTGCTTTAAAAAAGTTACTTGATGAATCTAAAGGAATAGAATCAGGTGAGGATCTTATAGATTACTCAAATAGCATAAAATCCTTTTTAAGTAAATTTAAAGATAAGAGTACATTTAACGATTGTTTAGAGTTTACCTTTAAATACATCATTTCAGCTGGAATTAAAATATCTTCTTTAGAAAATAAAAAAACACAAAAGTTTTTTAGTTTAAGAAGAAACTTCGAAGGTGAAGGGGAGATATTTAGAACTAGATTTTCTTTAGATGATTCTAGAGTAAGGTTTGCATTAAGGCTTAGTATTTTATTAAGTATTGGGTTTGGATTAGATAAGGGATTAAGTTTTCCAAAAGTGTACTGGCTACCTTTAAGCATATACGTTATGGCAATGCCTTTTTATGAGGATGGCAAAAAGAGAATTCAAGAAAGAGTATTAGGAACAATAGTTGGGCTTAGTTTATCTTTTGTACTGTTTTATATATTTAGAACTGAAAGTGGACACATAATGATTATAATTATAGCGACAATGTTTATGTTCACTATAGATAATTATGTTACTAAATGTATTTATACAACTTGCTATGCTATGGCACTTACGTCCCTTTCTATGAATCCAGATTTAGCTATGATATATAGGCTTATTTATACTGTTTTAGGAGCTTTGTTTGCATACTTAGGTAATAAGTATATATTTAAAAATAAGAACAGCTTTGAAATAGATAAATCGGTTTTAAAATATATTGAGATAGATATGGGGATGATAATTAACACTATAGATAGAGGTAAATATGGTGATGAATTATTACTTTATTATGTTAAGGCTAATTATCTTTTAAATAATAAGCTAAATAAAATTTTAAGTAAAAAAGATAAAAATTATGATAATGTAAAAAGTATTATCCTTATAAATAATGAGTGGATAAGCAGTATGCTGTATTCATATATACTTATTAAAAATAGCAACTTAACAGATATAGAATTAGATGATATTAATAATTACCTTAAGGGAATGCAAGAATTATTTAGTAAAGACATAGAACTCCTTAATATAGAAACTAGCGTGCCTGATATTAATTCATTCCTTAAAGAAAGTTATAGAAAAGAATTAAAACTAATTGATTTATTAAAAGATATATTTAATTACAAAAAAACTCCAGCATAATTTATGCTAGAGTTTTTTTATTTTAAGATAGAATTTTTACAGTAACTTGTCTTCTACCAAAAGCGTTGCATTCAGCTTCGCTATTCATGAATAAATCTATTATGTTTCCTTTTATAACACCACCTGTGTCAGCAGCTATAGCGTAGCCATAACCAGAAACATAAACCTTTGTACCTAAAGGTATAACACTAGGGTCAACAGCTATTGTACTTATACCATTTGGGTCTCTAACAGGTTTAGTACCTGTTGCAGTGATTGTGTGACCTGTATAAGCTGTAGCTTCCATAGTTAATGTTTTGTGATCACCTGAAGGTGGAGTAGTATTACTATTATTAGATTCAGGTGTTACCTTTGGCTGATTAAGTTTTTCGATTTTTTCATTTCCTTTTGAAATGTATGATTTTGCTTTATCTACAACTGAGCTTGTAGTAAGTTGAGGAACTATCCCTTGAAGTGTAGAAACAGCGTCTCTTAAACTTGAAACATCAGAAGAACTATCAATTGTTTTTATAGGACCATTTATTAAAGCTTCTTCGTTAGATTTAATCTGTGCTTGGACCCCTTTTAGTTCATCGTCGTATTTTGATTTTGATTCTTCAAGTTTAGCTTTACTCTCTTTAACTTTTGCTAAATTGTTTTTATTATCTTCATTAAGTTTAACAACGTCATTTTTCTTTTGATTAAGTGAATCAATATCACTTTGTAATGATTTCATACTTGATTTTAAGTCTGATAACATTTTATTATCAGCATCGACTATTTTATTTAATGCATATATTCTTCCAATCATATCACTAAAGCCATTAGCTTCAAAAACGTAAGCTATGTAATCTGCACCAGAGTATGAGCCAGATTTGTACATTGCACGAAGTCTGCTAGATAA
>NZ_JAMDLQ010000069.1:0-1944 GCF_024705715.1 Clostridium sp. LY3-2 | reverse complement strand
GGCTCCTTGGTCAAGCGGTTAAGACACCACCCTTTCACGGTGGTATCAGGGGTTCGATTCCCCTAGGAGTCACCATTTTTCTTTTTTTTTATAATGTGGGCGCATAGCTCAGCTGGGAGAGCACCTGCCTTACAAGCAGGGGGTCACAGGTTCGATCCCTGTTGTGCCCACCACATTATATGGCTCAGTAGCTCAGTTGGTTAGAGTGCCAGCCTGTCACGCTGGAAGTCGAGGGTTCGAGCCCCTTCTGAGTCGCCATTTTAAGAAGTAAGTATAACTTACTTCTTTTTTGTTGTTTAAATAATATATAGTGTAAATAAAAAGGTGGGCTAAAGCCCACCTTTTTATCTTTTTGAAAGATTTATTTTAATTCTTATATCTTCTGAGTAAAATTTAAGTAATTTAAAGTTTCCAAGTAGTCTTGATGAAATTCTTTCACTGTAGTGTTTAGCTAAATCTGAAAGAGTGAAGTTTGTTGAAATAATCATCTGTTTCTTTTTAAGTATTCTTTTATTTATTAAATTAAATAATTCAGTTGCAACAAAATCATTTAGTTGTTCTGAACCTAAATCATCTATAATTAATAAATCACAATCATACATAAGCTTTTCAAGATAAGTGTCGTTATTAAATCGTATCTCACGAAGAGCTTTTATAACTTCATCAGAAGTTTTATAAACTACTAAATTTCCTTTATCTAATAATTCTTTAGCAATGCAGTATGATAAAAATGTTTTACCAGTTCCTGGAGTTCCATAAAATAATAGATTTTCGTTACTATGCTTAAAGTTAGGTAAGAAATCATTTATTATGAAGTCTACGTTATTTTTCATATTAGTTTTTGGAGAAAATCTTTCCCCGTCACTTTTTGAAGAGTCAAAAAGGTTTAAGTTAAAGTTTTTGAAGTTACAATCTCTTAAGATATCTTCAAGTTCGGAGTCTTTATAAAAAAGTCTAACTAATTTACTTTTGTAGCAATCACATTTAGTTACACCTATATAGCCTGTGTCTTGGCATTTAGAACATCTGTAGTGCATATTAAGGTATTCAGGACTATATCCCTTTTCGACTAGCATCTCACACTTTTTAGCTCTAAGGTCTGTTATTGTATCTTTTATGTTATTGAAAGTTTTTTCAGTATTATCCTTCTTTAAAATAGATAAAGAAAGTTTTAAAGAATTTTTTTGGATTTCTTTATCTAATTCTATTATTTCAGGATAAAGAGATTCTATTTCAGCTCTACGATTTCTTAAGTTATTATTTTCTTCGTCGCGAATCTTTTGGTAAATTGACATAAGTTCGCCTTGATATCCTTTAATCATCACTATCCCATCCTAACAATTTCTTTTCTAGAGAATCATAATCATATTCTCTTTGTTTAAAGTCATTAAATCTAAGGGTCTTATTTTGATTAGAATTATTTTTATTGAAATTATTGTTGCTATTGTTTTGATTTGATTTTTTATGCTTTTTATCATCCTTTGCAACATCTTCTAAGGTCTTTATGTTGTTGTTATACCAATTAGTTAGTATTCCATCTATATATTTAAAGTTTGCGTGGTTTAATCTTTCAAATGAACGATCGCAAGCATTTTTAATAAGATCCATTTCGAATTTATACGTAAATATCCACTTTTCAAGCATATCTTCTTGAGGTTTCATAATATCTGTATTTCTCATTCCTAAATGAGAAAGTATTTGTCTTATTTTTACCCACTTATCTTCATTTTGTCTAATAAGCTTTTGAGCGTCTTCAATATTTCTAACATTTTTTTCGCTCCAAGCTTCTGCAACTTTTTCTATATATCTAAAGTTTGTTTTGCCTCTAGATGCACAGTATTCTATAAGAAGTAAAATTAGCTCAGAAGAAAAATTAAATACTTTAAGAGAAGCTAAATATTTTAAAACTTGGCTAATTAGAATTTACTTAAATAATATAAATAA
>NZ_JAMDLQ010000068.1:0-4230 GCF_024705715.1 Clostridium sp. LY3-2 | reverse complement strand
GAATTGCTGGTTTTGTATTATATAAATCTGTTCAATTTTCAAAGACCATTTAATCTCTGTCGCACTCAAGCGACTAGCTTATCTTATCATCTTCAAAATCAAATGTCAACATTTTTTATTTAAACATTTAATTTCTTTTCTCGGAAACGCTTTCCGCTGATGACAATAGTTATTATATTACTAGAACAAAATTATGTCAACAGTTTTTCATATATTTTTTTATATTTTTGTATTGTATTAAAAAATCACCTATTTTAGTGGTTTTAGATATATTATACTGTAGTATTTTTTGTTGGAGTTTTCTATATGGCAAAGATTAAATCTCAAATAGAAGTAATAAAATCTTTTATATTAAATGATAACTTTGAAAAATTATTTGAATTTATAAATCCTAACAGTTATTTTTTAAACTTTTATTCTAATAAATTTTTATACAAAAATAATATATTATCTTCTATAGGCTCAATTAATAAGAGTTTTAAAATACTAAAGTATAACTCTATAAATAATATATGTTTTTTTAAAGTTATGATAACAAACATCCTAAACATTAATATAATTACACTTAACTCATCAAAATCCTTAGAATATTTGTATTTTGTATTTTCAAAAAACTCTAAAAAAATAGATTTCATAATATCTAAAGAAGAATTTCCTAATCTATATTCAAAGTTTGAAGAAAAATCTAATACTTTAAACTTTAATACTATCAATCTATCATTTAAAGATAATTTAGAAAAAGCATCACCCTTTAGATCTATTTTAAAGTCTGAATCTCCTTCACATAAAACATTTAGCAAATCAAATGCAATAGCCTATGCTGAAAAATATGCTTTAGTTCATAATCCAAGTTATATAAGTTTTGATAATAATGGTGGAGATTGTACAAACTTTGCTTCACAAATTTTACATGCAGGTGGATTACCTAAAACTAAAACTTGGTATAATTATTCAAACCCTTGGGTAAGGGTAAAAGAACTTAGAAACTACCTAGTTAATAATAACTTAGCTAAAGAATTTAACGATTTAGATTCTGATTGCGAAGGAGCTTTAATACAATTTTTTAATCCTGAATTAAAAGATTGGACTCATACAGGATTTATAACCTATTCTTTAGGAGATGATTACCTTTATTGTTGCCACAGCTATGATAAATTAAACTATCCTTTAAGCTTAGCCTATCCTCTTATCTATAAAAAAATTAGGATATTAAAAATAAAATAGTGAGGAAAGCTAAATATAGCTTTCCTCACTATTTATTAAAAAATTTATCTTTAAATATTTTAAATAAACCTTTATCTTCTTTAGGCTTATTATCTCTTATAAAATTTGCTAATTTAAATATTGGACTTAATTGAGCTATTGTATCTTCATACCCTAATTTCATTCTTCTTAAAGAATTATCTTTAGTAAACTCTAATGCCCCATCTATAAAACCTTCTTCCATTAAGCTAGGTCTTATCTCTATAATATCTGTGTTTGGATAAAGATTTCTATCTATTACATAATCTTTAGCTAAAGGCACTACTATAATTAAATCACAACCTTCACCATAAACTGGCTGAATAGGTAAGTTATCTACCATCCCCCCATCCAAATACCTCTTTCCGTTTATCTCTTCACTTTTATATATCATAGGAATAGCTGATGTTGCTAAAAGCATTTTTCTCATATCTTCTTCTGAAGAATTATTTATTTTAAAATATGCTGCTTCTAGCTTTGGAATCTCAGTACAAGTTACGTATAAATCAATATCATCACTTTTTAGTTTTTCAAAATCTATATATTGATCAAATATCTCTAAAAGCCCACTTCTTGATACATCTCCACCATCTACTATGTTTGGCATATATTTTTTTATTAGATTTAAGTTTCTAGATCCGATATTAATAAGCGCGCTTTTTTTAATTAAGTCTTTATTATCAGTTGGAAGAATCTTTTCTTTAGTAATTTCGTTCCAAAGCTTCCCTGCAATCTTTATGTCACCTTGCTTTATAAGAATACCATTTAAAGCTCCAATAGAAGTTCCTGCTATTACTTTTATATATTTATCTATATCTAATTCTTTAAAGGCTTGCCATACGCCTATTTGATAAGCACCTCTAGCTCCGCCTCCACCTAAAACTAACCCAATCTTCATAATAATACGCCCCTTTTATAATTATACTTATATTATATCATCAAAATAAAATATTGTTATTTCAAAAAGACACCTACTAAATCTTTAGTAAGTGTCTCTTATTTATTTTATATTCTTAATTGATTCCATAATTATTAATGCTGTATCTTCTATTGCTCTTTTAGTTATATCAACTGTCTTACATCCTAATTTTCTAATTATTCTATCTGCAAATTCAAACTCTTCTAGTATTCTAGCATCTCCTGCATATTCTATATCAGAAGATATCCTGTGAAACTTATCTAACCTTCTTTTTCTTATCTCTATTAATTGGAGAGGATTTATTGTAAGTCCAAATATTTTTCTTTTATCAACTTCATATATTTCATCTGGAACTCCAACCTCCGGAACTAAAGGAACATTTATAGCTTTAATACCTTTATTAGCTAAATACATACAAAGTGGAGTTTTTGAGGTTCTTGAAAGACCAATTAAAACAACATCTGCATTTTTTAATCCCCTGTAATCTTTACTATCATCATATTGCATAGCAAATTCCATAGCTTCTATTCTCTTAAAATATTCTTCATCTGTTTTCCACATTGCACCTGGATTATAGTCTGGTAATCTTTTTAATTTTGTAGCTGCAACATTTAATATAGGCCCTAAAATATTTATTACTTGAATATTATTTTCTAAGCCTTTTTGAGTTAAATATTCTCTTACGTCAACACTTATTATTGTAGATACTACTATAGCTGATTTGGCTTCTAAAGCTTTAGCTATAACTTCATCTGCATCTTCTAAAGTGTTTATGTATGGTAATCTCTTTACATCAACATCTCCCTTAAATTGGCTAGCTGCAGCTTGCGCTACACCGTTTGCCGTTTCGCCAATAGAGTCAGAAACTGCAAAAATTCTTAACATATAAATACCTCTCTTTTCATAAGATTAATTTGAATATTTTGTAAGCTAATTATATTATCTCATAATTACTCTTATATTAACATAGTGAAATTTAACATTATATGTTAAACTTAAATTTATAATTACTATGTAATGGAGGCACCTATGAATAAACAAAAATATATAACAATTTTTGCTTTGCCTTGTATGTGGCTTGCATATTTTTTATTTGAGCTTTTTACAGGTAGGGTTAGAGACCCTGTAACATTAATAGGAAACTTATTATTTTTAGTACTTTTTGCGGCAATAGGGTATTTCGCTTATTCCTTTACTAAAAGATACGAAAAAGGTCTTTCTACTAAAGCTATGTGGATATTCTTCTTTGTATTAATGATTATAGATCAAGGAATTAAGATTATAATTAAGTTTTTCTATTTCCATAAATATGTATCTATATTAGATGGATTCATTTCATTTAATCCAATAATTAATACAGATGGTTCTTGGCTTAATGCTAGATTTGGAACTGGCGTAAGTTTTCCTTTACTTATCTTATTAAATTTTATTGCACTATTTATATTTATAGAAATTTATAGATACTCTAAATTTAACGGAATAAAAGATATCTATAGTGATTTATCTATTCTATTTATATTTTCTGGTGCTTTATGCTCACTTATAGATAAAGTATTTTATGGAGGAAGCTTAGATTTTATAGGAGTCGGTGATTTATTTATCGCAGATATTAAAGATATCTATATAAATCTTGGAATATTCTTTTTATTAATATCACTTTACTATAACGGATTTTTTAAAGATGATGACTCTTCATTAAAAGAAGATATGAATAGCTTAAAAAGATTCTTCTCTTTTATAAGTAATGACTTTAAGAGAAAAGTAAAAAAGGATACCTAATTATAGGTATCCTTTTTTTATCTATATAAATCTTTTTTAAAGACAAAAATAAAAGAGATTATGATTAACATAATCTCAATATATCTAAATGCTAAGCAAGTTCCTATTAGAAAATTACTCTTAAAGTAATTTTGGTGGCTTACCGGGGAATCGAACCCCGGACACCTTGATTAAAAGTCAAGTGCTCTACCGACTGAGCTAGTAAACCAAAGAACCTGGCAACGTCCTACTCTCCCACACAGTCTCCCGTGCAGTACCATCGGCGCTGTAGAGCTTAACTTTCCTGTTCG
>NZ_JAMDLQ010000067.1:0-10479 GCF_024705715.1 Clostridium sp. LY3-2 | reverse complement strand
ACGCAGAAGTGGCTCAATGGTAGAGCGCCACCTTGCCAAGGTGGATGTTGCGGGTTCGAGTCCCGTCTTCTGCTCCAGCAGATTTTAAAATTAATAATGCGGGTATCGTATATCGGTAATACTCCAGCCTTCCAAGCTGGAAAGGTGGGTTCGATTCCCACTACCCGCTCCACAAAATTTTAAAATTATTATTATGCGGGTATCGTATATCGGTAATACTCCAGCCTTCCAAGCTGGAAAGGTGGGTTCGATTCCCACTACCCGCTCCAAAACTTAAAACAACTGAAAGGTTGTTTTTTTTGTTCTCAAAAACGGAGAAAAAATTAAATAATCCACAAAACATGAAAAACTATCAACAGATATTAAGGAAATTTCTTTAAAATTGTGGATAGTTTTTTATTTAAAGTGTATAGTAAAATAATAGAAGAAAAGTAAAATATGCACCTATAGCTCAGTCTGGATAGAGCGTTGGACTTCGAATCCACCGGTCGTGAGTTCAAATCTCACTAGGTGTACTTAAAATGAGGGTTGCAAGAGTGTTGTAATCCTTATTTTTATTTCTTTTAAATGTTAGAAAGATTTATATATAAATTTAAAAAGATAAAACGGATATAGATATTTTGAATATATTAATTAATGGTTTAAAGATACGTAATAAATAAGGTATATGATTTAACTATTAAATATAGGAGATGATTTTATGAAAGTTATTAGTGAGGGGATTAAAAATGGATTAATTCTTGATAAATACGGAAAAAGAGGGCCTTTAGATAGTTACGATATTCCAACTGTATCTTTACCTTTAGAGATAAAAGATGCTCCAAAGAAAACAAAATCCTTTGTTGTTATTATTGAAGATAAGGATGCTATACCTGTTTCAAGAGGTTTTTCTTGGATTCATTGGGTTGCAGCTAATATCACTACAAAAAACATAAAAGAAAATTTTAGTAGAGATAATAAAGATATAAAACAAGGTTTAAACAGCTGGATAAGCATTCAAGGTGGAAATATTCCAGAGAGTGCTTGTAAATATTATGGAGGAATGACACCTCCAGATAAAGCTCATACTTATGAGATACATGTATATGCAGTAGATTGTTTATTTAATATAGAAAACGGATATTTTTTAAATGAACTTTGGAATATGATGGACGGACACATATTAGATAGTTATACTTTAAAGGGAAAATACGAAAGCTAATAAATGGGAAGCGTTAAGCTTCCTTTTTTGATATTTTAGAAAATAAATTTATAATATATTTAGGAGGTAACTATTATGGATAAAGTTATATATGCACTAGGTCATTCAAACTATGATTTAGAGAAGTTTTTAAGTTTAATAAGGAAGTATAATATAGATTGTATAGTAGATATCAGGGGAATTCCGTATTCAAGTTTTAATACTCAATATAATAGGGAACCTCTTAGAGCATTCTTAAAGAGAGAAAATATATTATATATTTATATGGGAAACGAGTTTGCAGTTCAAAGGAATAATACTAATTTATATAATGAAAAAGGCTATCCTGATTTTAAGAAAGTTATTTTAGATAAGGACTTTTTAAATGGGGTAGAAAGACTTAAAAATGGAATAGAAAAAGGATTCACTATAGGGATTTTAGGAGCAAAGCAAGACCCTATAAATTGTCATAGATATATTCTAGTTGGAAGGTATTTAAATAATATAGGATTAAATTTAAAATATATTTTAGATGATGGAAGTTTAAAAACTCATGAAGAGTTAGAAGAAGATTTATTAAATAAATTCTTTAAAAATAGAGATCAGATGACTTTAGAGGAAATAATGAGAGGTGATTCTTATAAAAATGAGCTTTTAGAAAAGGCTTATGAAGAAAGTAATTATATCATTGCAGTTAGATTTGAACATATAGATAAGACTTAAAGACTTAATATCTTTAAGTCTTTTTTTATATATAGAAATTATGGATTTGTAAAATTTAGGGTAATTAAAGGGAGATGATTTTTATTTAATGTAATTAATTTTTACCTTTTAAGTAATATATTCTTACTATTTTAGATTTAAGCTTTACTGAATACGATATCATAAGCTTAGATAAAATTTTGGGAGGGAAACGGTAATGAAAAAGAAAAGTTTAATTGCATTAACACTTTCAGCTGTGATGAGTATAGGATTATTAGCAGGTTGCGGCGGAGAAAAAGCTGAAGATAAAGCTTCAGGTGAAACATTAACAATATATTGTGGATTAATGGAAGACCATATGGTTAAAACTGTTGAGGAATTTAAAAAAGAAACAGGAATTGATGCACAAGCGGTAAGGATGTCTTCTGGAGAAATTTTAGGAAGAATAAGAGCAGAAAAAGATAATCCAAAAGCTTCTGTTTGGTTTGGAGGCCCAGCTGATGCATTTGTACAAGCTGGAGAAGAAGGGCTATTAGAAGCTTATAAATCACCTGAATCAAAGGAAATCCCAGAAAAATATAAGGATCCAAATGGTCTTTGGACTGGAATTTATGTAGGGTATTTAGGATTTGCATCAAACTCTAAACTATTAAAAGAAAAAGGAATAGAGGCGCCAAAGAGCTGGGAAGATTTATTAAAACCTGAATTTAAAGGTCAAATATCTATGGCAAACCCTGGTTCTTCAGGAACAGCATACACTATGCTTGCAACTATAGTTCAACTTATGGGAGAGGAAAAAGGAATGGATTATATGGCTAAATTAAATAAAAATATTAAGTCATATGAAAAATCTGGAACAGCTCCAGCTAGAATGGCAGGACAAGGTGAAGTAATGGTTGGTATTTCTTTCTTACATGATGCGATTAAATATAAAGAAGAAGGAATGAAAGATTTAGTTTTAACAGCACCTAGTGAAGGAACTGGTTATGAAGTTGGTGCAGTATCTATCTTAAAGGGATCACCAAATGAAGAAGGAGCTAAAAAGTTTGTAGATTTTGTTTTATCTAAAAAAGGTGAGGAGATTGGACAAAGTGTAGGTTCATATCAATTCTTAACTAACCCACAAGCTAACACTCCAAGTCAAGCTGCGGAAATTAAAGATACTAAGCTTATAAACTATAACTTAGAATGGGCTGGAAAAAACAGAAATAAATTAGTAGAAGAGTGGAACAAAGCAATTAAAGGTTAGAAATTTTTAAGAGTATGTACCAAGATTTTGGTACATACTCAAAATTTATAAAGTCTAACCTTTAGAAGGGAGAAAATATTATGTCATTAGCTACTAGGAAATTACAATTTAAGCACGAACTTAGAGATATGAAAAAAATATGGAGAGATCCTATACTTTTAACTACTATAATATTTTTAATAGTGACTTTAACAATATTTATTTTATATCCGTTATATTCAGTATTAAAAGCAAGTTTTATAGATGCAGGTAAAGAATTTACCCTTAGTGCCTACAAACAAGTTTTAGAAGATTTAGATTTTAGAGAAACTTTTTTTAATACTATAAAACTTGGAGTAACTGTTGGTATTTTATCTACAGTTATAGGGTTTATATTTGCATATGCAGATGCGTACATAAGATCACATTTTAAAAAGTTATTTAAACTTGTATCTATTTTACCTATAATTTCACCACCATTTGTTTTGGCATTATCAGCAATTATGTTATTTGGTCAATTTGGGTTAGTTACAAGGCAATTATTTGGAATGACAGACGCTAATATTTATGGGTTTAAAGGAATAGTTATGGTTCAAACTATGACGTTTTTTCCTATAGCATATCTATTACTTATAGGTCTTTTAAAGAAGATAGATCCAGCACTTGAAGAAGCATCAAGAAGTATGGGAGCTTCAAGGTGGACAACTTTTAAAACAGTAACATTTCCTTTAATGCTTCCTGGAATTGCAAACGCATTTTTATTAACATTTATAGAAGTTGTGGCAGACTTTTCAAATCCTATGGTTATAGGAGGAAGTTTTTCAACACTTGCAACTAAGATATATATGCAAGCTATAGGTAACTACGATATGAAAGGTGGAGCTGCAATTGCTGTAATTCTTTTAGTATTATCTATTCTTTTATTTGTTTTAGAGAAGTTTTGGATTGAAAGAAAGTCTTATGTAACTGTAACTGGGAAAGCATCTAAAGATAGAGTTCTTATAGAAGATTCTCATATAGTTTGGCCTATAGATATATTTTGCTTACTTATAACTATATTTGTTTTAGCGTTTTATATATTAATACCGCTTGGAGGATTCTTTAAAGTTATGGGAGTAGATTATACTCTTACTTTAGAGCATTTTAAATATGTATTTAATTTAGGTTTTGAATCTGTAAAAGATACGATGATATTATCAATTTGGGCTACACCTATAACTGGAATTATAGGAATGGTTGTTGCATTTTTAGTAGCTAGAAAAAGATTTATAGGAAGGGGATATATAGAGTTTGTATCACTTCTTGCTATGGCAGTTCCTGGAACTGTTTTAGGGCTAGGATATATAAATGCCTTTAATACAAAACCATTACTTTTAACTGGAACAGCTTTTATTATAATTATAGCTTTTGTTGTTAGAAGTTTACCTGTTGGAATAAGGGCTGGAATTACATCACTTGGACAAATAGACCCAGCGATAGAAGAAGCTGCACAAGATTTAGGTGCAAATTCTCAAAAGGTGTTCTCATCAGTAACACTTCCTCTTATAAAATCGGCCTTTTTTAGTGGCTTAGTTTATACCTTTGTAAGAAGTATGACAGCTGTAAGTGCTGTAGTATTCTTAGTTACACCTAAGTATCAATTATTAACAGCTTCAATTCTTTCACAAGTTGATACAGGAAGATTTGGTGTTGCGTCAGCTTATTCAACAGTGCTTATAATTATTGTTTATATAGCAATAGCACTTATGTATTTAGGGTTAAATAAAATGGGCGTTAGTAAATCAAGTGATAATATTATTTAAAAGTTAGGAGAAAACGAGTTATGGAAAGAAGTAAAGGTGTAAATATAAAAAATTTAACAAAGATATATTTAAGTCATAGTAAAAATTCAGAGTTTAGAGCAGTTAGTGATATATCAGTTGATATACAAGCTGGAGAATTTGTAACTCTTTTAGGGCCCTCAGGCTGTGGTAAAACTACTACTTTAAGAATGATTGCAGGTTTTGAAATTCCAACCTCTGGAGATATTTATCTAGGGGGAGATAAAATAAATGATTTAACTCCAGATAAGAGAGATACAGCTATGGTTTTCCAAAGCTATGCATTATTTCCGCACTTAAATATATACGATAATATTGCTTACGGTCTTAAATTAAAGAAAATGAATAAGGAAACTATAAAAGAAAAAGTTTCTAATATAATTGACTTAGTAGGGTTAAAGGGAATGGAAAACAGAAGCCCAAACCAATTATCAGGAGGGCAACAACAAAGGGTAGCTTTAGCTAGAGCACTTGTTATGGAACCTGGAGTTTTATTATTTGATGAACCTTTATCAAACTTAGATGCAAAACTTAGAGTTTATATGAGAACTGAAATAAGAAAGATTCAAAGAAAAACAGGAATAACAGCTGTTTATGTTACTCATGACCAATCAGAAGCTATGAGTTTATCAGATAGAATAATAATAATGAAAGACGGAATTATAGAACAAGTTGGCTCTCCAGAAGAGATATATGGAAAACCTAAAACTAAGTTTGTAGCTGAGTTTATAGGAAATGTAAACTTTATAAAAGGAAAAATAGTTAAACTTGAAGGGGATAAAGCTATAGTTAAAGTTTTAGATAATGAATTTAAAATAGATTATAGCGGAGAAAAGAAAGAGTCAGATGAAGTAGATATAGTTTTAAGACCTGAAGCTATAGAACTTTGTAAATCTGGAATACTAGAAGGGGTTGTAGTATCTTCAACGTTTATGGGATCTTATCAAGATTATGTTGTAGATGTAAATGGAGATTTAATAAATATAGAAGTTACAAACCCTAAAGAAAAAGAACAGTTTGAAGAAGGTGATAAAGTTAAATTAAACTTTAATTTAGAGACCCTTCATATAGTTTAATTTAGTACACTTTAAACCCCTTAAAAATATTATATAGTAGGAGCTATATAATAAAGGAGGAGAGTAATGGCAGTTAATGATATATTATTTAGATTAGTCTTAGCTGTTTTAATCGGGGGAGCTATAGGATATGAGAGAGAATTTAAAAACAGGCCAGCTGGGTTTAGGACTCATATTTTAGTTTGCGTAGGTGCAGCTGTAGTTTCTTTAATTCAATCGGAAATGGCAGAGACTGCTATGAATAATATAATACTCCATCCGGAGCTTAAAGATGTAATAAAGATAGATTATGCAAGGCTTGGAGCGCAGGTTATAACAGGCGTTGGATTTTTAGGGGCAGGGACTATATTACACGATAAAGGTTCTATAAAAGGACTTACAACAGCTGCATCACTTTGGGTAGTTGCATGCGTTGGACTTGCTATAGGGATGGGCTATTATACTATAGGGATTTTAGCTGGAATAAGTATAGTATTAGTACTTGGAGTATTTAAAAAGTTTCAAAATAGGTTCATTATTCAGCCAGATATAGTTAAGCTCCAGATAGCATATAATGATAAAAAAGAAGCTTTAGAATATATTGACTCATACTTTATGAGAAAAGGAATAAAAATAAAAAATATCGATTTCTATTTTAAAAATGATTGCGAAGATTATCTAGAAGGTGATGTCTGTCTTTATACTATTGAAGTTCCCAAAACTATTAAGGGGAGCAATATAATAAGTAGATTATCTAGAAGCAGTTGTATTTATAGCGTTGAAGTTGTTGAGGATTAATAAATTTAAAATCCACCATACTAAAATTTAGTGTGGTGGATTTTTTTATTTTAAATATTAATAATATGTAAAATAAATAGATAAATAAAAAATAGAGAGATTAATTTTGTATAATCAAAATATGGGAAAACGTTATCAAAGTTTTAAAAAGAGATTAATAATATCATTTGTTCTAGTAGCAATTTGCCCTTTCTTAGTCCTTGGAATTTATAATTTAATTTATATTTATAAATCAACAGAAAAGGAGATAAAAAAATTCACTATATCAAGTATAAAAACTAGTGCAGAAAGTATAAATAATTCAATGAGTGGCTTTAATAATATGGTAGATTATATAGCCTCAAATGATGAGATTGTTGATATTTTAAATAAAAAAGAAAAAAAGGGGACTGCATCTTTTAAAGATATTCAAAAGATATATAATTTAACTTCTACTTTAATATCAACTATGCCTATAAAAATGCCGATACATATAATTTCTAAAGATGGACTTAGTATATATTCATCTACCGATTACTATAAACCTATCTATAAAGATACATACGGTGATTTTTATAAAATTTTAGATGAAGATGAAAATAGAGTTCACCAAAAGATATATAGAAGGTTTGATAGTGAACTTGATTGTGATGTAGTTTTAATTTCGGGAAAGGCTATAGTAAATAAGGATAAAAAGATTATAGGGTATGTTGTAATAGAGATTTTAGAAAAGTATTTCAACCAATATATAAACGATATAACCTTTTTTAATGACAGTAATGTGTATGTTACTGATATAAACAACAGGGTTATAGTAGATAGGAATCATATTGAAAATGTAGGAAAGAATTTAGAGAATTTAGTAAATAAATATGATATAAAATATGTAAGTTCTAACAAAAACAAAAAGTTTAATGTTATTTCTACATTTCCTAAAAGGGATATGTATCTAGAATTATTTAAAAATATAAAGATTTTTATGTTTTTAACTACTATTTTACTAGTAGTAGCGTTTGTAGTTATCTATAAACTAAGCAAAAGAATATCAAAACCAGTTCATGAAATGAATGAAGTTATTAAAGAAGTAGAAAATGGAAACCGTAATAAGAGGGTAGAGTATTTCGGAGAAGATGAATTAGGAGAGCTTTGTTTAAAGTTTAATAATATGATTGATGAAATAAACAGGCTTATTGAAGAAGATTATAATAAAAAGATACTTATAAAAACTGCAGAGTTTAACGCTTTAAAAGCTCAAGTTAATCCTCACTTTTTATATAATGCTTTAGGAACTATTAATTGGATGGTTAAGCTTTCTGAAAAAGATAAGGTTATAAAGATGATTAATGCTTTATCTAAACTATTTAGATATTCTAGTAGAAATAGTGAAGAGGAAGTTTTTATAAAAGAAGAACTAAAGGCTATAGATAACTATCTATATATTCAAAAGATAAGATATGAGGACAAGCTAAACATTACATATCATATAGATAAGAATATAGAAATTAAAAAGATAGTTAGATTAACTCTTCAGCCACTAGTAGAAAATGCAATAGTACACGGGTTTTCAAATAAAAAAGGAGAGTGGAACTTAGATATATCTGGAGAAATAATAGATAATAAGATTATTTTTAAGATAAAAGATAATGGAGTTGGAATTGGAAACAGCACCCACAAAGGTGAAGGAATAGGGATAGATAACGTTGATAGCAGGATAAAAATCCAATATGGTGATGAATATGGAATAAAATTTGAAAGTTTAGAAGGATATACTGTATTTATTGTAAGCATACCACTTAGGGAGGAAGAATATGAAGAAAGTCCTTTTAGTTGATGATGAGATATATTCCCTTAAAGGGATGGAGGTGTTTATTCCGTGGGAGGAGTTTGGACTTATAGTATGTGCAAGTACAACAGATTCAAGCGAAGCTATAGAATTAGCAATTAAAGAAAAGCCAGATATAATAATTACAGATATAAATATGCCTTGTATTGACGGGCTTGAACTTTTAAAGATATTAAAAGAAAAATTACCTAAAGCCCAAGGAATAGTTATAACTGGATATGATGATTTTAAATATGCAGTTAAAGCAATTAAGTTAAATGTTATAGATTTTATAATGAAACCTTTAGATGAAGAGGAACTTAAAGGGGCTTTAAAAAAAGCTATAGAAAAGATAGATATCTACAACAATGTGGTAAATTCTGATAGAAAATTATTAGATATAGTTAGAGGAGAAACTGATATAGAAGAAATAAATCATTATTTTAAAGAAGATAATATAAGTATGATGTTTTTAGATATAAATAAAAGAGATGATTTAAAGATTCAAGAATTAATAGAAAAAATATCAAACTTTAATATAGAAAAAGCATTTATAATAAAACCTCATAACTACAGAGCTACTATAATAAAAAGTGGAGATATTAAAAAAGACATAGATTTAAAGAAAGTCTTAGATAAAGATATAGCAGTAGGCTTTACTGGTATTTTTAAAACTAAGGACATAGTTAATTGTTATAACTTTGGTAAGAGTCTTATGGAAGAAAAATTTTACTTAGGGTATGGGAAAGTTATTTATAAAATTATAGATAAAAATAAAAATAACGAAAAGGAACTTTTAAAAAATATAGACAAGTTCTATATTTTATTAAATAGTTCTAATAAATCAATCCTTATAAGTAATATAAAAGAAATATTTATATTTTTAAAAGAAAATAGGATAAGCTTTGAGATTTGTAAAACTATAACTTACGATATACTACTTAAAATAAAGAAAAAAATAAAAAGCATAAATTCTAAGGTATATGTAGATGAAAGTATTAAATTAAATTCTGAATACGGCTTAACTTTAGATATTTTAGAAGATACAATTTTAAATGAATTAGAAATTTATTTTGAAGTTAAAAATGAGTTTGAATGGATAAAAGAAGATAGAAGTATAGATAGAACGATAGAACTAATAAATAATAATTATATGAGAAACTTAAAATTAAAAGATGTTGCAAAGGAATTATATATAAACGAATCATATTTAAGTAGAAGATTTAAAGATACTATAGGAATCGGGTTTAATGAATACTTAACTAAAATAAGAATGGAAAAAGCTATAAATTATTTAAGTGAAGGAAAGAGCATAAAAGATATATCTAAAGAAGTAGGGTATTCAGATTATAGAAATTTTTCTTTGAATTTTAAAAAGCATACAGGGGTTAGCCCTAGTGAATATAAGAAAAGTTAGGCAAATGCTTAGCTTTTTTTATTTATTTTTAGCTTTATTATATTAAATTAAAGCTAAAAATAAATTTATGTATCCTAATTTTCTTATTTAAAAGTATTATTTTTAGAGGAAATAAGTAGAAAAAGGTGAAGGAATGATAAAAACTCTACCTAGCGTATCAATAATAGTAAAAAAAAGAATAAAAGAGAAAAAAAGAGTAAATAGAAAATAATTATAATAAATAGAATATTGTCGAATCAGACGAGCTATATATTGTGATAGAATAAATCTCGTGCTTGAGGGCGCAAGAGTATTTGTAGAAAAAGATTTGAAAAAACAGTTTTAAAAAAGATTGTTGACAAATTTCTCTCAAGATGATAACATAATGAAGTCGTTTAAATCGACAAATGATCTTTGAAAAATGAACAGATTTATATAATACAAAACCAGCAATTCTTTTTACGAATTTAAGTTTTAAGAGTACAGATTAAACTTTTTA
>NZ_JAMDLQ010000066.1:0-10651 GCF_024705715.1 Clostridium sp. LY3-2 | reverse complement strand
TCCCATTCCGAACAGGAAAGTTAAGCTCTACAGCGCCGATGGTACTGCACGGGAGACTGTGTGGGAGAGTAGGACGTCGCCAAGTAAGCTAAAAAGGATAGTATAAACTATCCTTTTTTTATGCGGAAATATAGTTTACAAAAAATTTATACAAGAGGAGGTTTACTTATTAATTTAAGTAGCCTCCATTAACGCGTAAGGGGGAAGTTTTTTTAATGAAAAAACCAAAGTTTTTTTCTATAATAAAACATAGAAAAAAAGAATTAACTAAGGAACAGTTAATGAAGGATATCATCGCGGGGATTATAGTTGCTATAATAGCATTACCGTTATCTATCGCCCTAGGTATTTCGTCAGGAGTAACACCAGAAAAAGGATTAATAACTGCAATAGTTGCAGGATTATTTATTTCTGTATTTGGTGTAAGTAGAGTTCAAATAGGAGGTCCTACTGGTGCTTTCGTAGTAATTGTTTATGGAATAATTGAAAAGTACGGAATAGAGGGACTTATTATTTCAACTTTAATGGCAGGTGTTATATTAATTTTATTTGGATTACTTAGACTTGGAAATCTAATAAAATTTATTCCTAAAAGTATAGTCTTAGGATTTACCTTAGGAATAGCAGTTACATTATTATCAACTCAAATAAAAGATTTATTTGGATTTGATGTTAAAGAAGTACCATCTGAGTTTTTAGCAAAATGGGAAGTTTATATTTCAAACTTTACTCATTTGGATTGGATGACACTTTTAATAGGAATTGGCTGTATTGCCCTTATAGTCTTATTCCCTAAAATAAATAAAACTATTCCAGGTTCATTAATAGCATTAATAGTTGCAACTGGTATAGTTAGTATGTTCCATTTACCTGTTACTACAATAGGTGATCAATATGGAGCTATATCATCAAACATACCAACGCCAGCTTTACCTCATATTACTTTAGCTGAGATAAAGCAACTTATATTACCATCACTTACTATTGCATTTTTAGCTTCTATAGAGTCATTATTATCAGCAGTAGTAGCAGATGGAATGATAGATAAAAAGCATAATTCAAATACTGAATTAATAGGACAAGGTATTGCAAATATAGCATCATCATTATTTGGTGGAATTCCAGCAACAGGTGCTATAGCAAGAACAGCAGCAAATATTAAAAACGGAGGAAGAACTCCAGTAGCTGGAATAATACATGCAGTTACATTAATATTAATTATGAAAATATTTATGCCATTTGTTCAATATATTCCTTTAGTTTGCTTAGCTGCAATACTTGCAGTTGTTTCATATAATATGAGTGAGTGGAGAGAATGTATAAAAATAGTTACAGGAAATAAATTAGATGCTATAGAGCTTTTAATTACATTTGTTTTAACGGTTACTATAGATTTAGTAGCAGCTATAGTAGTTGCTATGATATTCCACTTAATTAGAGTTAAATTCTTTAACAAAGAAATTAAAAAAGAAAGCGATAAAGTATTAGCTTAAGATTTAAAGCGATAGAAATTTTTCTATCGCTTTTTTTTATACCTTTTTATAATTTGTTTTAATTTAATAAGTTTAAATATCTCTTTATATAAACGTTTTACTTAGTAAGTTCTAGAAAAAATCGAAAATTTATTAATAAATCTTAGATTTTAAGAATAGGATAATAGAAGTTAAAAAGGATAAATGGATTTATGGAGGTTAACGAAGATGAAATTAGAAAAGAAGTCTATTATTAGCGTTGTTGAAAAAGCAAAAGAAAAATATTATGGGAAAAATGACTTAACAGATTTTAATACTTATTTGTTTCATCAAGGAAGAAATTATTCTTCATATAACATATTAGGAAGTCATTTTGTTTTTGAAAATAATGTTTACGGAGTAAGATTTACAACTTGGGCACCAAAAGCTAAAGAAGTTTTTGTTGTTGGAGATTTTAATGATTTTTCTATAAATGAAGATTATAAGATGAATAGAGTTTCTAAAGAAGGTCTTTTTTCTTTATTTATTGCAGGGATTCAAGAAGAAGCAAAATATAAGTTAGCTATTGTTACAAAAAATAATGAAATTAACTATAAATCAGACCCATATGCTAGAAAATCAGAGCTTCGCCCACAGAGCGCATCTATTGCAATTAAAGAATTAGATTTTAATTGGAACGATAAAGACTGGATTAAAGAGAGAAATGAAAAAAATATATATGAAAGCCCTATAAATATTTACGAGCTACATTTAGGTTCTTGGAAAACTAAAGATTCTAAGTTTTTAACATATAAAGAATTAAGTAAAGAACTACCTAAATATGTTAAGGAGATGGGATACACTTACGTTGAAATAATGCCTATAGTTGAGCATCCTTTAGATGCATCTTGGGGATATCAGGGTCTTGGATTTTATTCTTTAACTACTAGGTATGGAGATATTTCAGGATTTAAAGAGCTTATAGATGAGCTTCATAAAAATAATATAGGCGTTATTTTAGATTGGGCGCCAGGACATTTTTGTAAGGATTCCCACGGATTATATAAATTTGACGGAGGAGCAACTTACGAATACGAAGAAGAGTGGAAAGCTGAAAATAGAGGCTGGGGAACAGCGAATTTTGATTTAGGGAGACCTGAAGTTAAAAGCTTCTTAATCTCTAACGCTTTATATTGGTTTAGAGAATTTCATATAGATGGTCTTAGAGTAGATGCAGTTTCAAATATGCTTTACTTAAACTACGGTAGAGACTTTGGAGAGTGGGTTCCTAATATATTTGGAGAAGATGGGAACCTTGAAGGAATCCAGTTTATAAAGGATTTAAATACAGCTATTTTTAGTGAATTTAAAAATGCTCTTATGATAGCTGAAGAATCAACATCTTGGCCAAATGTTTGTAAACCGATAGAACAAGGTGGACTAGGTTTTAATTTTAAGTGGAATATGGGATGGATGAATGACACCTTAGAGTATGTTGAGATGGATACTATATATAGAAAATATCATCATAATAATTTAACTTTTGCTATGATGTATAACTACTCTGAAAATTTTATTCTTCCTATTTCTCACGATGAAGTAGTTCATGGAAAAAAATCATTAGTAGATAAGATGTGGGGAGATTATTGGACAAAGTTTGCAGGTCTTAGAAATCTAGCGTGTTATATGATAGGTCATCCTGGTAAGAAGTTAACATTTATGGGATGCGAGTTTGGACAATTTATTGAATGGAGAGAATATGAGGAACTTGAGTGGAAACTTATAGATAATTACCCTATGCATAAAGATACTCAGTTATTTTATAAAGAGTTAAATCATCTATATAAAAATAATAAATCTTTGTGGGAACTTGATTATTCTTTCGAAGGGTTTAAATGGATAGATGCAGATAATAATGACCAAAGCGTTATTTCTTTTGTTAGAAGAAGTAAAGATTCAGATGACTTTTTAGTATTTGTATGTAATTTTACTAAAAATGTATATTATGACTACAGAATTGGAGTACCAAGCGCTGGCTCGTATTTTGAGATTTTAAATTCAGATGATAAGAGATATGGAGGTTCAGGACAAGTTATGGAAGGAGAAATTTTTACAGAGGAAGTAGAATTTAATAATTTCAATCAAAGTATAAAGATTAAAGTTCCTCCAATGGGAACGACTATTTTAAAATATAAAAAAACTAAAAGAGAAGTAAAAAGTGAATTAAAGAATAAAGATATTGAAGTTTAGAAAAGGGGGATAGAAAAATGAAAGTATTGTTTGTAGGTTCAGAAGCAAATCCATTTATAAAGACAGGGGGGCTTGGTGATGTTTTAGGGACATTACCTAAGGCTTTAGTAAAAGAAGGAATAGATGCAAGGGTAGTTATACCAAAGTATAAAAATATAAATCAAGAATTAAAAGATAAATTAAAATTCTTAAAATGGTTTATGGTTAAAGTAGGTTGGAGAACTCAATACGCTGGTGTATTTGAATATAAAAAAGATGGAGTGACTTATTATCTTATAGATAACGAGTACTATTTTGGAAGAGATGGACTTTATGGTTATTATGATGACGGAGAAAGATTTGCATATTTTGATAGAGCAGTACTAGAGTTTTTAAAAGAGATAGAATATCAGCCAGATATAATTCATTGTAATGACTGGCATACAGGAATGATACCTGTAATGCTTGAAGTAGAGTATGCCAAAGACTTATTTTATTATAATATGAAATCAATTTTTTCAATACACAACTTAAAATTCCAAGGAGTATTTTCAAAAGATATTTTGCAAGATTTATTCGGATATGATTTAGAACCTTACTATAATAATAGTTTAGCTTTTGATGGTGGAGTAAGCTTTTTAAAAGGCGGAGTAATGTATTCAGATAGGATAACTACAGTAAGTAATACTTATGTAGAAGAAATTAAATCTTATGAGTATGGAGAAAGGATGGATTTTGATTTAAGAAATAGAAGCTATGCTTTAAGTGGAATTTTAAACGGAATAGATTACGAGGAATTTAATCCAGAAAAAGATAAAAATATCTATAGACATTTTAATAAAAATAATTTAGAAGGCAAAGGGATAAATAAAGAAGAACTTCAAAAAGAACTAGGACTTCCTGTAAATAAAGATGCAGCTATGATTGGTATAGTATCAAGACTTACAAATCAAAAGGGACTAGATCTTATAGTTGAAATAGCAGATAGACTTCTTCAGCATAATATTCAATTAGTTGTAGTTGGAACTGGGGATTATATTTATGAAGAACATTTTAAAGGATTAGCTTGTAGATATAACGATAAAGTATCTGCAAATATAAAGTTTGATAATATGCTAGCACACAAAGTCTATGCAGCTAGTGATATGTTTTTAATGCCTTCTTTATTTGAACCATGCGGGCTAGGACAACTTATATCTTTAAGGTATGGTTCTGTTCCTGTAGTTAGAGAAACAGGTGGGTTAAAAGACACAATTTCACCTTACAATAAATATAATGGATTAGGGAATGGTTTTAGTTTTACTCATTATAACGGTAATGATCTATTAAATGTACTTGAATATGCTTTAGAAATTTTTAAAGATAAAGATTCTTGGAACAATATAGTTAAACAAGCTATGGAATCAGACAATAGTTTTGAAAAATCAGCTAAAGAATACGTTAATCTTTATAATAATTTAGTTAAAAAGTAAATTTAAGTTACATCATATCTAGAGAGAGGGGGGAGCAGTATGCTAACCATCGACAAACATTCTTTTAAAAAGGCTTACGAAAAAAAGTATCTTGAAATTAATGGTGAAGAGCTATCAACAGGTAGTAATTATAAAAAATATGAGGCCTTAGGGAATTTAGTTAGAGATTATGTAGCAGAGAGCTGGATGAACACTAACAAAAAATATAATAGTACAGGTGAAAAGCAAGTATATTATTTTTCAATGGAATTTTTACTAGGAAGGCTTTTAGGTGATGCTTTATTAAACTTAGGGATTAGAGATATATGTAATGAAGCATTAAAAGAATTAAATATAGATTTAAAAGATTTAGAAGATCTAGAACAAGACCAAGGTCTCGGAAATGGTGGGCTAGGAAGGCTTGCTGCATGCTTCCTTGATTCAATGGCTTCTTTAAATATAGCAGGTCATGGATGCGGAATTAGATATAAATATGGTTTTTTTGAACAAAAGATAGTAAATGGAAGCCAAGTTGAAGTTCCTGATAACTGGCTTAGAGAGGGTAATGTTTGGGAAAAAAGAAAAAATGATAAAAGAGAGATAGTTAAGTTTGGTGGAGAGGTTATAACTCAAAATATAAATGGAAAGATAAAATTTCTTCACATAAATTATGAGCCAATACTTGCAGTTCCTTATGATACTCCAATAGTCGGGTATGAAAATGAAACAGTAAATACTCTAAGGCTTTGGAGCGCAGAAACTGTAAGTAACGAATTTGATTTTTCATCATTTAGTAGAGGTGAGTTTTTAAAAGCGTTAGAATATAAAAATTCAGTTGAAGCTATATCTCAAGTTTTATATCCAGATGATACGCAATATGAAGGAAAGATGCTTAGGTTAAAGCAGCAATACTTCTTTGTATCTGCTGGAGTACAAAGTGTAATAAGACACTTTAAAAGACATGGTGGAGATATTTTAGAATTAGATGAAAAGATGGCTATTCATATTAATGATACACATCCAACTCTTGCTATCCCAGAACTTATGAGGATACTTTTAGATGAAGAGGGATTGCCTTGGGAAGTTGCTTGGAGGATAACTACAAACACTATATCTTACACAAACCATACTATACTATCAGAAGCTTTAGAGAAGTGGCCAGTTGATATGTTTAAAAAGCTTCTTCCAAGAATTTATATGATAGTTCAAGAGATAAATGAAAGATATTGCACAGAGCTTTGGAACAGTTATATAGGACAATGGGATAAGATTGCTCATATGGCAATACTTGCTGACGGTCAAGTTAGGATGGCTAATTTAGCTGTTGTGGGAAGTCATAGTGTAAATGGAGTTGCAAAACTTCATACAGAGATATTAAAGAAACAAGAAATGAGTGACCTTTATTATTTTTATCCAAATAAATTTAATAATAAAACAAATGGGATAACCCATAGAAGGTGGCTAATAAAAAGTAATAAGGAATTAACTAATCTTTTAAAAGAAACTATAGGAGATAGTTTTATAAAACATCCTACTGATTTAGATAAATTTGAAAGCTTTGCAAAAAATAAAGATGTTCAAGAAAAACTAGCATCAGTTAAAAGGTTAAATAAAGAAAAGTTAGCTAAAACTATTTACGAAATGAAAGGGATTAAAGTTAACCCAGATTCAATTTTTGATGTTCAAATTAAAAGAATACATGCATATAAAAGGCAAATTTTAAATTGCTTAAGGATAATGCATTTATATAATGAATTATTAAAAGACCCAAACAAGGATATAGTGCCTAGAACCTTTATCTTTGGAGGAAAGGCTGCGCCTAGTTATTATTTAGCAAAAAAAACTATAGAACTTATAAATTCAATTGCAGATACTATAAATAACGACCCTAGAGTAAGTGAAAAAATAAAAGTTGTATTTTTAGATAATTATAGAGTTTCTTTAGCAGAACAGATTATAAGAGCTACTGATGTTAGTGAGCAAATATCTACAACTACAAAAGAAGCATCAGGAACATCTAATATGAAGTTTATGATGAATGGTGCAGTTACTATTGCTACTTTAGATGGTGCAAACATCGAAATTAGAGATGAAGTTTCAGATGATAATATAGTTATATTTGGTTTAACTTCAAAATAAGTATTAGACTATTATAAAAATGGTGGGTATCTTTCTTACGATATATATAGAAGTGATATAAGAATAAAAAATGTTATAGATGATCTTATGAATGGAAAATATCATTATGATAGTAACAGGTTTAAGGCTATTTACGAGAATCTAATAACTTATAATGATGAGTTTTTTGTTTTAAAAGATTTTGATGATTATATAAGAGCACAAGAAAAAATAGATTATTTATATAGAGACAAATATAAGTGGCAAGAGATGTGTGGTATAAATATCGCTCATTCTGGAATATTTTCTTCAGATAGGACTATTTTAGAATACGCAACTGGTATTTGGGGAACTGAATTGGTTTACAAAAATCTGAAATAATTAATCTAAAATAAAGGTAAATTAAAATAAATATAAAAAAAGAGATATTAAGAGAAAATTAGAGAATCAAAGAGTTATTTTTAAATAATTATTGATTCTCTTTCCTTTTGGAAAAGATTTCATAAAAATGGTTATGTATAAAGTGAACAGCTTCCTCATATGTTTATATAAGTAGTTTGAATAATAATTTTAAATGTACGAGAGGGGATGGAATATATGGGTAAAAAAGAGATAGTAGCTATGGTATTAGCAGGAGGACAAGGATCAAGGTTAGGTGTTTTAACAAAAAATGTTGCAAAACCAGCAGTTCCTTTTGGAGGAAAGTATAGAATTATAGATTTTCCTTTAAGTAACTGTTCAAATTCAGGAATTTATACAGTAGGGGTGTTAACTCAATACAAACCATTAGAATTGAATTCACATATAGGAATAGGCGATCCTTGGGATTTAGATAGAAGAGATGGAGGGGTTAGTATACTTCCACCATATCAAGAGGAAAAAGGCGGAATGTGGTACAAGGGTACTGCAAACGCTATATATCAAAACATAGAGTATATAGATAGTTATGATCCAAAATATGTTTTAGTGCTTTCAGGTGATCATATATATAAGATGGACTATGATAATATGCTTAGCTTCCATAAAGAAAAAAATGCAGATGCAACTATTGCAGTTATAAATGTTCCTTTAAAAGAAGCAAGTAGGTTTGGAATAATGAATACTAAAGAAGATTATAGTATTTATGAATTCGAAGAGAAACCTCAAAAACCGAAGAGTACTAATGCTTCTATGGGTATTTATATATTTAATTGGAAAACTTTAAAAAAGCATCTTATAGAAGATGAAATGGATCAAGAGTCAAGTAATGACTTTGGTAAAAACATAATACCTAAAATGCTTGAAGAAAATAGTAAGTTAGTTGCATATCCTTTTAAAGGTTATTGGAAGGATGTTGGAACTATAGAAAGTCTTTGGGAAGCTAATATGGATTTATTAGATGAGGATAATGGATTAGACCTTCACGATGAAGATTGGAAGATTTATTCTGTTAACCCTGTTTGTCCTGCTCAATATATATCAAAGGATGCAAAGATAAAGAATTCTTTAGTGGTGGAAGGTTGTACAGTGCATGGAACAGTAGAAAACTCTGTATTATTCCAAGGGGTTACTATAGGCAAGGGAGCTGTTATAAGAAATTCAGTTATAATGCCAAACTCAAACATTGAAGATGGCGTTGTTATAGATAAAGCAATTATAGGTAGCGATGCATTAGTTATGGAGGACTCTAGAATAGGAGACGGTGAAGAAATAGCTGTTGTTGCATCAAAAGAAGAAATATCAGCTGGTAGTTTATTAAGTGGTAGAAAGACAGTATAGAAGAAAGAGAGGGTGGTAAAATATGAAGAGGAATGATTGTTTAGGAATTATAAATTTAGATGAAAATGAAAGCAGGATGGGGGAGCTTGTAAGGAAGAGGCCTCTTGCGTCTGTTCCTGTTGCATCTAGATATAGAGTTATAGATTTTGTATTATCTAATATGACTAATTCAGGAATTGAATGTATAGGGATATTTACAAAAAATAAATCAAGATCATTGATGGATCATCTAACGAATGGTAGGCCGTGGGATTTACACAGAAAGAAAAATGGGTTAAAGGTTTTTAACTTTGGATATGAAGACCCAGCTTATGATGATGTGCATAGTTTTGCAGAAAACCTTGCTTTTGTAAAGTACAGCAAAAAAGAATATATAATTTTAGCTCCAGCTTATATGATTTGTAATATAGATTACAACGAGGTTATAGATTACCATAAGAAAAATAGTAATGACGTAACAGTTATATATAAGAACGTAGAAAATGCTGATAAAGAATATTTAGATTGTGACATATTAAATATAGATAGTTATAAAAGACTTGTAAGTGTTGGAGAAAATATAGGTAAAGAAAGCACTGCAAATGTAAGTATGGAAATGTATGTTATGAAAACAGCTTTATTTAATGAAATAGTGCACGAATCTATAAGAAGTGGAATGTATAGAAAAATAAAGCAGTATGTAAATGCTAATTTAGATAAATTAAAGGTTAGTACATTTAAATTTGATGGATATTTAAGTTGTATTAATTCTTTAAGTTCTTATTATAAAACTAATATGGATTTTCTAAAAGAAGAGGTAAGTTTAGAATTATTTAATTCTGAAAGACCTATCTATACTAAACCTAAAGATGAAAGTCCAAGTAAATTTACAGATGATAGTGATGTTAAAAATTCAATTATAGGAAATGGATGCTATATAGAAGGTGAAGTTGAAAATAGTATTATCTCAAGAAGAGTAAGGATTGGAAAAGGTGTAAAAGTTAAAGATTGTATCATAATGCAAGACGCTGTTATTGAAAATGATTCAGAACTTGAAAAAGTAATTGCAGAAAAGGGAACTGTAATTGGATATGAAGAAAGATATATAGGTTCTAAAAGATGGCCAATAGTTATGCAAAAAAGAAATGAATTATAAAAATAAGATTAAATTTAAAAAAGCTCAAGCTAATTACAAGTTAGTTTGAGCTTTATTTTTTTATTATTACGTATAAATTATATTATTTTCTGACAAAATAGTATTAGTTAAATCTATGAAATAAGAGGATTTATTTAAAATAGATAAAAGTTATATTACAAATTAAACCATAAAAAGGTATATTTGATAGAAAAATATCGAATACATATCCTGGTGTATCATTCTGAGAAAAAGTAAGTAAAAAAGAATTATAAAGAGTATTTTAAGAATAATTTTTATAAATAAGCAAATATGACTTTAGATGGTGGGTTTTGTATGTTATTATAAATATCGTCGCTGAGACAGACGAACAGTGTTTCGAAAGTGTCTCGGAGATAAAGATTTTTTCTGAAAAAACATTTTCAAAAAAGTGTTGACAGAAAAAAACTTAAATGTTAAGATAAGCAAGTCGCTTGAGTGCGACAGAGATTAAATGGTCTTTGAAAATTGAACAGATTTATATAATACAA
>NZ_JAMDLQ010000065.1:0-16428 GCF_024705715.1 Clostridium sp. LY3-2 | reverse complement strand
TTTTTTTACATATTACAACAGTAAACTTTTTCTGAACACACTCGCATAGCAAGTGGTTTTATATATACAATAAAAAAAAAGACCTAAAATAGGTCTTTTTTTAATGCTTTTCTAAAGGAACGTGTGTCTGACTTTGAGGCAGATTTTCCTTTTTGCTTATTGTATTATTAGGAATTGATTTAAATGAAATAGCTCTGCTTGAACTAAATTTTGGAACATCATATAAATACTCATTCCCTGATTTATACAAGTTTGATAACTCTGACATTTGACTTCCTATACTTTGAGCATACCAAGGAGATGTGGCATATTGGTGCCAAACATTTGCAGTATCTTGCATATATCTCATTTTATATAATGTGTTTTGTTCGTACTTAGAACTATTTACATAATTTAAAGAAACAAATTCTGCAGCTCCATCAATAGCTTTTTCTATACTAGTCCATCCCTTATTATATGCATAAGTAGTTCCCATAATTAATGCTCTATTTGGGAAAACATCACTGTTATCATATGCTCCTATACCAAATAAATTATATACTGTTGTAGGTTTACTTAACTTAATCATTTCATATCCAATTAGCTGTCCTTTTGAGTTATATATAGGCTTGTCTGGATTTGCAATTTCGCTTATTTGAACTCCCTTTGCAAGTTTACTTTTACCATATCCAGTTTCATGTATTGATTGAGATACAAAATAAATCGGATCTATATTATGGTTTTTAGCCGCGCTTCTAAAAGCTGACGCTGTACCTTTTAAAACTCCTGCATCTTTTGAAGAAAGATATGAATTTAATCCAGTAACATCTATATCCCTAAATCTATCAATTCTTAAGAACTGGTATCTATTTGTAGCTCTCTCCGGATTTATATATTGTTCAAAGTAACTATAGCTGTAACTTGGAACTCTACTTTGTTGAAGTTTAATATAGTCATCTAAAGTCATACTGTAGTTTGTATGGACAACAGGCCCATTAAAGTCTACATTTACACTTCCATTACCATCTGATGAAGTTCCGCCTTCTGTTCCATCTGATAATTTAATATAATCCTTTGATGCATAACCATCTTTTATGCTATTAGTTTGAATTCTATAGAAGCCGTTCTTTTCTCCTTTAATTGTAACTCTGTCACCATTTCTTAATTGTCCAACTACATCAGACGTAGTACTAGCATCTTTTCTAACATTTAAAGAACTACTTACATTAACTACCCCTGTTTTATCCTCAGTTCCTGGTTTTTCATCTGGCTTACTAGTATTTCCATCATCAGGCTTACTTGTATCACCACCGTTATCATCTATAACTTTTACATAATCTTCATTAACGTAACCTGTAACACTTCCTTTTTTGATTTTATACCAGTTACCAGATTTACCTGAAATATCAAAGGTATCACCTTCATGTAAAACACCAACTACACTATGGTTTGTAGAAGCTCCACTTCTTATATTTAGTGATGATGTTACATTAACAACTTTTCCTTTTTTTGCTGTTACTTCTGGTTTATCATCAGGTTTTTCACTTGGTTTATCAGCTTCTGGTGTGTATTTAACAAAATCTTGTGATACATATCCTGTCATACTTCCTTTTTTTATCTTATACCAACTTCCCGATTTACCTATAACATCAAAGCTATCACCATTATGTAGTGTACCTACTATACTATGGCTTGTAGACGCTCCACTTCTTACATTTAATGAAGAAGTAATATTTATTACTTTTCCTGTTCCTTTTATTTCTGTTGGCTTTTCATCAGGTTTTGAATCCGGTTTTTGTTCTGGTTTGTTGTTTGAGTTATCACTATTTGTGATTTTTATGTAATCTGATGATGTATAACCTTCAAGATTACCTTTCTTTATTTTATACCAATTACCTGTTTTCTCTAAAACTTCAACCTTATCTCCATTATAAATATATCCTTTAATCGAAGATGAAGTATTAGCTTTACTTCTAACTCTTAATGCAGTTTCAACATTAACTACCTGTCCTTGCCCTTTTACAGTTGTTGGTTTGTTCTCATTACTTGTATTATTATTATTATTATTTTCATTACCAGAAATAACCTTTACATAATCTTTATGAACAAACCCTTCTTTACCTTCTGCTTTAATTTTATACCAGTCTCCCGATTTACCTAAAATATCAAATTCTTGACCGTTTCTTAAGTATGCAACTGTGCTATGACTAGTTCCAGCTCCACTTCTCATTCTAAGCGAAGATGTTATATTAATAACTTTACCTTTTGATTTACTTTGTGAATTGTTTTGATTTGTATCTCCATTTAATAGTTTTACAAAATCTTCACTTATATACCCCGTTTTATTTTCAAAATCGATTTTATACCATGAGCCTGACTTTCCTTTAATAGAGATAGTTTGCCCGTTTTTCAAATAACCAATAGTACTATGACTAGTTCCAGCTCCACTTCTCACTCTTAAAGAAGTAGTTACATTTATAACTTGTCCTTTATTAGAACTTCTAGAATTATCATTCATAGAGCTACTATCAGGCTTTGCGTTTGCTGCATATACATTTTCTTTTCCTAAAAGAGGACTTGCACTTGCAGACGCGATCAAAATAAGTGCCATTAACTTCTTTTTATTCATACCCATTCTCCTATTTCTAAATAATAATACAATATAATTTTAACATAATAATTAATCTAATAAAATATTTATCTAATAATTGAAGTTTATTTTAGAGTAAAAAGCTATATTTTCCAATATTTTTTACATTAAATAAATTTATATTCAAATATATACCTATGAAATGATTGAAAGTTGATATAATTTGGAGAAGATTATCAAAATAAAAAAAAGTGGCCTAAACCACTTTTTTATTTTTATTTAAATTTAATTTTTTCTTCTTCTTAAGAATGTTGGAATTGATAAATCCTCATCATTATATGAAGATTTTTCTTCATTTTCAGTTGTAGTTGTCGCTACTTCTTCAACTACTTCCTCTACAACATTTTCAACTACTTTTTTAGTCTCAACAGGTTTTTTAATAACTACCTGTGGTTTGTCTTGAACCATCATATCTTCTTCAAACCCTGTTGCAATAACAGTAATTCTTATTTCATCGTTTAAGTTCTCATCAATTACAGCACCAAAGATTATATTTGCATCTGCATCTACTGATTCTCTTACTACATCAGCTGCTTCGTAAACTTCTAATGCACCAAGGTCTGCGCCACCAGTAAAGTTTAATATAACTCCTGTAGCTCCTTCAATAGATGTTTCTAATAATGGCGATGATATAGCTTCTCTTACAGCATCAGCCGCTCTATTGTCTCCTGTACCGTGACCAACACCCATGTGTGCTAATCCTTTATCTAACATAACTGCTTTTATGTCAGCAAAATCGGCGTTAACAACACCAGGTATAGTAATAAGGTCAGATATAGCTTGTACACCTTGTCTTAAAACATCATCAGCTAATTTAAATGAATCTAAAAGTGTTGTCTTTTTATCTGCCATTAATAATAATCTTTCATTTGGTATTATTACTAATGTATCAACAGCTGCTTTAAGATTTGCAATACCCATTTCGGCATGTCTCATTCTTCTTTTCCCTTCAAATGGGAAAGGTTTTGTAACTACTCCAACAGTAAGAATATCTAATGATTTTGCAATTTCTGCAACTACAGGAGCAGAACCTGTTCCAGTTCCTCCACCCATACCAGCTGTTATAAAGACCATATTTGCACCTTTAATCGCAGCTGTAATCTCTTCTCTACTTTCTTCTGCAGCTTTTTGTCCTATTTCAGGATTTGCTCCTGCACCAAGCCCTTTAGTAAGCTTTTCTCCAATTTGAATTTTTTGGTTCGCATGTGAAAGCATTAAAGCTTGCTTATCAGTATTTATAGCAATAAACTCAACGTTTTTTAATCCTTCTACTATCATTCGGTTTACTGCGTTACTTCCTGCTCCTCCACAACCGATTACCTTTATATTAGTTAATTCTTGCATATCAACTTCAAAATCTAACAAAATTACTCCTCCTTTAGAAAATATCCCCTAGAAAACTTCTTAATTTCCCAACAATACTCTTTTTACTTTCTTTCTCTTCTACTTCAATTGCGACTTCTTCATTATCAATAACTTCATCATTAGATTGATAATTTGATTCTATTTTTTTAAATTCTTCAATAACTTCTGAAGAATTTTTATATAATAATTCGACTTTATCGTGAATTTCTTTAACAATTGCTAAAGATGTTAAGTCATTGAAATTATCCATTCCAAAATCATCCTTTGTGATGATTTGAGCGTTTGTTCCAATAATTTCTCTAACCAACACTTGGGCTTTATCAAAATTAGTTAAAGATTCTCCATATAAAATTATACTACAAGTTTCTGTGAAATGACTAGCCTTTTTTAACTCATTTTTAACATATTTAAGAATTTCTTCAATTCTTGCGTTGCAAACTTTGTAAAATAACTCCTTATGTATTGATCCACTACTAACTTTTAGTTCTTTTTCTTCACTTTTGCAAACTTCAAACTGGGAAATGTTTTCGCTATATTTACACTTTAACTCTTCCGCATCTTCTTTTTTTAGGTTTGCACAAATTGAAATGTCACTAGTGATATCATCTCCACCTAGAGGAATATCAATTACACTTGTAACTTTACCATTTTGAAATTTTACTATTTCAGTAAGAGCTGCACCCATTCCAATTATGAACTTTGTGCCTCTTCTGTTGCCACTTAAAAATATGTTTTTTAATGAAGGTCCATTAACTATAAAATCTTCTATAAAATACTTTGTACCTTCGCAAAGATATTTGTAATTTTCTATAACTTTTCTATCCATAATAGAAATAGTTATGTTAACTTCAAGTTTATAGCATTGCAATCCTTCTGGAATATTATAAGTTATTTTATCATCTACTTTGTAATAATTTATAATTATATCACAAATACGTTCATGTTTTTCGATGTTAATATTCCTTTTACATTTTTTTATTACATCAATTATATTATCTTTTGATATAATCCCTTCAACATTGATATTGTTACTTACTTCTTCAAATCTAAAATTGTTTGCAGAAACACCAATATAAACACTACTTATATCAACATGATTTTCTTCCTCTAGTTTTTTTAGCGCATTTAAAAACTGTACTTTACACTTTTCCTTATCGATTAATTTGCCTCTTTCGATTCCAGCAGATTCAACACAAGAACTTCCTATTATCTCAACTTCTTCTCCATTTTTGTATTCTCCACAAGATGCTGAAATATTTTTTGTTCCTATATCAACTGCTGTAATTAAGAATTCTTGCATTTAAAGTCTTCCCTCCTCTGTCAGTGTAGTCTCTATTTTATGTATTCAACATATTTCTTCAAAATCCTTTTATTTTTCTTATGATAATAAAAAAAACACACAAATAACATTATATCACTTGTGTGCTCTAAGTAAACTACATCATCATAAGTCTTTTTAGAATTTCTTTATCAACTGCATAGCTAGTAGCTATATCAGATGTTATAACTCCATTTCTGTAAAGCTCAGCTAAAGACATATCCATAGTTTTCATTCCATATTTGCTACCTGTTTGTATAGCAGATTCTATTTGATGAGTCTTTCCTTCTCTTATCTGGTTTTGAATACCTGGTGTAATTACCATAGTTTCAAGTGCAGCAACTCTTCCTTTTCCATCAGCTGTAGGTACTAATTGTTGAGATATTATCCCTTGAAGTACAGATGCTAATTGAACTTTTATTTGTTGTTGCTGGTGAGGTGGAAATACATCAATTATTCTATCTATTGTTTTTGCTGCTCCAATTGTATGAAGTGTTGAAAATACAAGGTGACCTGTTTCAGCAGCCGTTATGGCTATTGAAATAGTTTCTAAATCTCTCATCTCTCCAACAAGTATTACATCTGGGTCTTCTCTTAAAATTGCTCTTAATGCATTCGCATAACTTTTACTATCTTTACCAATCTCTCTTTGGTTAATAATACAATTTTTATGCTTATGTAAATATTCAATAGGATCTTCTAAAGTAATTATATGAGCATTTCTCGTTGTATTAATTTCATTTATCATAGCAGCTAAAGTTGTACTTTTACCACTCCCTGTAGGCCCTGTAACTAATACTAACCCTCTTTGTTTAGTTACTAATTCTTTTACTATATTTGGGTGTTTTAGTTGATCTAAAGTTGGTACCTTTAATGATATAACTCTAAGTGCTATAGCATCACTATTTCTTTGTTTAAAAACATTTACCCTAAATCTTCCTACACCTTTTTTTGAGTATGATGTATCTGCTTCTCCAATTTGATTATATTCTTCAAATTTTTTCCCAAGTATATCTTCAGCAAATCCTTCTATCATAGGTTGAGTTAATTTCTCATCACCTAAAGGCATTAATTTACCGTTTAGTCTCACTGTAGGCGGAATTCCAACTGTTAAATGTAAGTCCGAAGCCCCTAATTCAACAGTTTTAGCTAATAATTCGTCTAAAATATACATTTTCTAACCTCCATCAATCTTTCGTCCATTTTTAATAACCTACATACAAAATATTCTAGTTCTTTTACTAAATTCCTCTTTTTAAGTTATTATATTTTTATCATATGTATAAAATAAAAGACTGAGCTAAATTACTCAGTCCCATTATATCTATCTTTGCTCAGGAACAATTGTAAGAACACAGTTTGTTTTTCTTGCAACATGAGCTGTTACTGATCCTACAATTAGAGTAAACTTCTTTTTAGTATTTTTAGCCATAATAATCTCATCTACTTCATATTTGTCTGCACATACTAAAATTTCGTCTCCTGGCTTACCAAATAATAATTCTTCTTTTACATCATAGCCTTCTAAAAGATCTGATGCTCTTTTTAAGATATTTTTACCCATTTTTTTATTGTCTGTAACTTTTAAAGGAACATACATCCCATTAACAAATGCTGCCTCTCCTACGTAAAGTAGTATAACTTCAACTTCATCAGACTTATAATTTTTCTTTAAGTGATTAATTGATATTAAACTTTCTTGTGTTGCATCAACAGGCACTAAGATTTTTTTGTTACTCATATAAATCCGCCTCCCTTTATAACTCTCAAAATAATAATATGTAAAGTTTGACTTTATTTTACCACACTATATCTTATTTTTACAATATAGTTTTGAATTATTAATCTTTTATATATAATTTTTTCTATTTTGTAATTGTTAATAGACTAAACTATAAATACAAATTTAAATTAACCTCCGCATATGCCATATTCAAATAAATATATCTAAGTTTTTCTAATTATATAATTTTGTTAACAAAACTTTTTAGCATAGATGAATAAGTTTCTTTGAATTCTTCATAATCCTCTAAAGGCACAAATTGAAAAACTCTATCTCCTATAGTAAAATTTAGTCTTCTAAAATAAAATCTATCTTTTCTATAATTAACATTAGTTATTTTTTTAAAGTCGAAGAAATTCACTTCAATCTCTTCTACATTATCACTTTGTATATTTTTTATCTCTATTAACTTTTTTAAAGAAAACACATAAAGTCTAATATCATTTTTAAAAGATTTGAAATAATAAATGCTATTTTCTACAGTAAACCCTAAACTAACAGCTTCTTTAACAAGTAAATGTTCCTTTTTTGTAGTATCATTTTCTAATGAGTTAATCATATTTTTATAATAAATTATACTATCATTCATTATACTTCACTCCTTTAACTTCTTAAATAAATTATATTACATCATAGAACTAAAAACTCGTTTTAAATTAATAGTTAATCATTAATTTATAACTATAATCTCTATTATATATTATTTACTAATTCTTAATTTAGTAAACAATTTCTTCTTTAAATGAATTTATAAATTCATTTAAAACCTTACTTCTTTTATCTGCAATATTTTTAGCAGTTTGAGTGTTCATTTTATCCTTTACTATTAATAATCTATTAAAAAATAAATCTAATGCATAATTTAAACTATCTGGCTCCCTATTCTCACAAAAAGGATCTTCAAAATTATAAAGGTAACTATCCATACTTCCAGCTGAAGCAAATGTTCTCATAATTGCTATTGTTCCTGTTGCCTCTAGTCTATCTGAATCTTGTAAAATTTTAGACTCTATCGATTTTGCTTTTATTTTGCCTTTAAAAGAACACTCCTCGATTGCATCATATACAAACACTAATTTTTCTTTAGGATAACTTTCTATGCTTTTAAGAATTTCTACAGCTCTATTTGCACTTTGTATTGAAGATAGTTTAGATTTTTTAGAATTTTTAGGATAACAAATCACATCGTGAAATATAGCCGCAGGTATTAATATATCTAAATCACAGTTTTCAGTTTTTGCAATTAATTCAGCATTCTTTAAAACTCTTAAAGCATGATATATATCATGTGATTTATCATTATCCTTCAATTCCCTTTTAGCAATCTCTATAATTTCTTTTTTAAAACTTTTATCCATAATCCCTCCAAAAAAATAAATATAAGTTAATTATACTATCTAATGTGGAATATAAATACTATGTTTCTTAAACTAACTAATTTACAATTTAAAAGCAATACTAAAATCCTTCTTTTCATTCCCATATTATTACATAAATTTCATAATATGATATAATATATAATATTAGGAGGTGCTTATGAAAAAGTATTCTGTTTTAATTATTGTCTTTATCTTAGTAATATCTATTTTCTTAATATTTTTATCTTTTCGGTCTAATTTTCCACACACTCCCCCTACTCTCGAAGTTAGCTCACAAAAAGATAATATCAATTTTAATGCCGAAACAAATGGTGGTAATTGGTTTGATTCATCTTTTGGAAAAGGAGGTAACAGTTTTGATTTAGGGGCTTATGATTCAGAGAAATTGACAGAAATTAATGAGTATAAGGCTTCTGTTAATACCAAAATTCAATTAAGTCTATCCTATACTAAAGATATTAAAGAATTTAAAGTTTATTTAATTGATCAAAACTCACTTTCAAATGAAAATAATCTAGAAGTCAAACTTTCAAACAACACATTTACTACACCTAAAGAACCTGGAATATATGGCTACATAATTGAAACCTTTTGGAATGATAGCCACAACATTAGATTTATTTTTAAACTTAACTGCAAATAAACATCAAAAAAAAATACAAAAAGGATTCTAAAGCTAGAATCCTTTATATGTTTATTATAGTTTTTTACTGTATAATACTTTCTGCAATTTTTTTAATGCCTTTTTTTCTATGCGAGAAACATATGACCTCGATATATCTAATTGAGTTGCAATCTCTCTTTGTGTTTTGCACTTACCATCTCTTAACCCATACCTCATTATCAAAATATCATGCTCTCTTTTAGTAAGTATCTCTCCCATCTTTTCGTATAACGCTTTTATTTCAAGATTGCTCTCTACCTTTTCTAATACAGAATCTTTATCACTACTCAATACATCTATTAGACATATTTCATTTTACATAGAATCATGTATGTAAAATTTTAATTTAAATACATTGAATCCAGTTTATAATAAAACCAATTATATAATCTATAATCAACTTATCTCATACTATATTAATAGAGATAAATATGATTTTGAATGATATATTAAAAGGTAGGAAGCTTTTTTAGTTCCTACCTTCAAATAAATTATAGTATTTTACTTTTTGATTTGAATTTTTATTTTATTTTGTTTAAGGTTCTCTGCATACTTTCCTTACTTGGAAAACTCTTTTTGATATTATTTCTGACTGTGTTTATCGCAAAATATGTGCATTTTACAGCAATAACAAATTGTACAATTGTTAAAATTAAAAAATAAACTTCAAGTATATCAAACAAATCTTTAATCCAGAATGTATCAATTTCTATATTAAAAATCAATTTTCCAATAGATATAACAATAGAAACTAAACTGAAAATTATACCCAATAATATATTTAAATATATTGAATCCATTGTTTTTATTCTCTCGAATTTGTTTAATGCTCCATTTGAGCTTAGTCCTGCTATTATGCCTAAAGCAGTAAATAGGAATCCTGCAAAAACTGTATTAATAGTAATAAAGTTAAATTCATTTTGTTTAACAACATCTAAATTTAACAAATTTTCTCTTGAAGCTATAAAAAGAAGTATTAATACGCATAAATATATAATTATTTTCTTTTTATGAAACCTCATAATTGAACCCTCCTACTTATTAATAATCCATTCCAGCAAATCTTATAATGTCCTCATAGTTATCATTATATACTTTTTTTAATGTATTGTATACCATAGTACTTATCGCTTCATTTTCCATCCTTTTTTTTATTTTATCAACTACAACATACTCTGTTATTTCAATTGGATATGATATATCCTGTTCTAGGAATTTAAATTCTTTTTGTCTTGAGCTACCGCTGTTCCCAAATAAAGAGATATCTTCTTTTTCATTAGCTGAAAAAATATCTTCTATGAAACCTTTTGTTTCTTCAAAAGTTGGAAACATTGATTTATTTTTATTTTTGATGATAATTTCAATTTCTTGCTTATCCATTTCAATCATTTTTTGCTTTAAAGAGTCCTTTATGTTTAATGCTTCTAATATTTCAATGTTTGGTGTTCTCATTATATACTTAACTTTTTTTAATTCAGAACCTGGCTTTAATAATGATCGTACACTTTCTGGACTTGCTATCCTAGAAATATTTATACTATGTTTAGAATCATAATCCATAACAATATTAGTTAACGCATTTGGAGTAGGTGCAGATTTACCAAACACAAACCCTACTATCCCTGTATTATAATCTAATAAAAAATATGTGCAAACTTGTAAAATCGAGTTTATATCTTCATTTCTTATTACTGGTTCAGCTCTAAAAGTGGTAGTATCTCTTTTAAGTATGTTGTAATGTTCTGTTTCCTTTCCAACTCTAGCAAATAGATAATCATTATTATTCACTAAAATATCTAATGAAACTTCCCCATTTTGAATTTGCAAAGTTTTTCTTCCATCAACTACATTTGCATTCTTACTAAAAATATTATTGAAAATATCTTTAATGTTTGATGTTACATCAATGTTACTCCTCCCATCTTTTACTTCTACACAATAATAATATACCTTTCTTGTGCTCATTTAACCCTCCATTTAACTATTAAATAATAAATTTTTGTAATTATAAAAACCACAAATCCATTATTCATTTTACATTATTATGAATAAAAGTACAAACTTTCATATTTTGCTTATAACACTAAACTTTTTCCTTCATAATAATTATTTTAATCATTGAGCTTTCAAATTATGCTTATTATTATTTTAAATCTATTTAGCCTATATTTTTAATAAGATTTTAATCACACTAATAAACAGAATCTATTTTGTTAAACCAGCATTTTAAACAAGTATTATTCTTTACTTTAGTATTATATTTCTAATATTTTTTCCATGTACTCTTTTAATTGATCATTATGCCAAAACCCTAAACGAATCCCATCGATACCTCTAGTCATTAAAACATAGTATATATTTAGAACAAAAAGAGTAAACTCATCCTTATTTTCTTGAACTTCCATCTCTTCTTTAGTGAAAACTCCATTAGTATTAAAAAAGTTTTCACTATTTCCAACTAGTTTACCATTTTCTCTTACTTGAAGATCCCTACCAATTAGTACTCCAACTTTATTTAGATCAATTCCTTGAACTGCAAATACAGAGCCAATTTGATCCTCTGCATCCTCATCTTTACTATTAATCCAGTCTTCTTGTGTTGAATTCCATCTTCTTTCTATAGCATCTTCTTTCCAGTGTTTCTTAGTTATATCTTTACCATCTTTTTGTGCCCACGGTTCAACTAATCCTGCAAGTATACGATTAATATGTTCTGGATTATAATTGTTATCTTCCTCAATCCACTCAATTAAATTATACAAAGGTCTTTCTTTAAAGTATCCAAAATATGCTTCAGGACTTTTATCTCTGAATACCTCTCTATTAAAGTTTGAATCAAAGTTAGTAAAACCTGACTCCAACAATCCAGTATCTTTATATAGAAGATATTTCACTCCATTAACATAATCATCAGAAGTATAATTTTTAGTAACTGATGCTTGAATTCTAAATTGAGTAGTTAGAAACTTTCTGACATATCCATTAGTTAACTCGCTAAACATATCTCTAGTAATGTTTGCAGGTCTAATAGCTTGTAATACATCGTACATAAGAATAATTTGATTTCCAAGTTGTTGAATAATTTCTAAATGTGACTTACAGTCACTAAATTCTTTCATATCATACACTGAATTAAATGATGGATGCTGTTTACTATATTTCCTCGATAATTTATGTGATTCATCAACTATAATTACATCATATTTTTCTTTTGATCTTATTAGTTTTGTAGCCGTAGTTATTGTTAAACGGCTATTATTCATACCGTAAACCCTAAATATACTTGAGGCTATTTTTTCCCAGTTAGGTTGTACAACAACACCGATTTTTATATCATCTTTATCATTTAAGTATTTCGCTACTAAATGTGTTAGTAAAACCGTCTTACCAGTCCCTGCATCACCATTTATTACATAACTACAATTTTTATTGTTAATAATTTCAGCTATTAAATTTTCTTGTTCCTCTGTTAGTACCTTTATTGGACTGTACTTTACCAATTCATTTGCTTTTAATTCATTAATAGTCTCAGTATTTACCCAGTTTTCTTTATAAAGTTCCTTCTCCCATAAAGGCAGTAGAACTTCAGAATCTACTTTTTCTCTATTACAATATTGATTAACGCTATTTCCTCTTGTTCTATTAATCACTTGATCTGTATCAAACTCAACCAATTGCTTTGTAGCCTTAGAGAAATCAGCATTAAAATACGTAATTAATTTATTCTCAACATCATCAAGTGCCGAGCGATTAAAATATTTTGAGAATATCACCATTACACTATTAAAATTAGCATTGTTGAACTTTTCTTCACTTCCTGAATAATGTTGTTTGTGTCTGACTAGAAAATTTTTGGTCTGACCAATATAAACTTTCTTAGGTTTTTCACTTCTATAAATGTATATAGCGTTACTAGATTCTAATGCTTTCTTCTGATTTTTATTTAACTTATCTAAATTAAGTAAATTACCATCATTGATGCATATTTTAATTTTATTATATTTTGCCATACTTTTAATGCTCCTATTGCGATATTTAAATTATAATTTATTGTATTTTGTTGAAACGCCTTTTGCTTTATCTACTGGATATTTTATCTCTGTCTTATCCATTTTTTCATTAACGATATCTATCAAATCTACACCCATAACTTGTGCCATTTGAATACAGTAGTTTGTAACATCTGCAAGTTCTTCTAAAACAGACTGCTTATCAAACTCTGTATCACTCCACTGAAAGCATTCTAAAAGTTCATTTGCTTCTATAGATATAGATTTTGCTAGATTAGATGGTGTATGAAATTGGTCCCAATCTCTATCTTTATTAAATTTATCTATTCTTCCACTTATTATTTCAAACCTTTCCATAATAGAATTCTCCTTTTATTATAAAATTTTCTCTTTATAATTCGTAAATTATTTTAACATTCTTTCTTCTCTTTCTATGTTAGTTCTCACGTAATCTTTCGTAAAGATTAAATAAAACTTTAATCCAATAAATATTTTACTAGTATAATAATTAAGTTTAAATATTATATTTCTATTTAACTTCATAAATTAAAAAATTGTCTCCATCTTTATATGGTCCAACTTCTAAATATTTAACATCCTCCATTTTCATCCCTTCTGGAGTTAAAATAAACTTACCTTGTTCATCAACTTCTTCAACTTTCACATTTATTTTTGAATCCTTTTCACCATCAGCATCTATAGTTTGAAAACAAATGAAATTTTTATATGCATACAACATTTGTTCTATTGGACTTTCTGTTTGAACAATTATCTTGTCCCCATTTTTAGTAACTGACTTGATGTTTATAACTGGATAACTTCCATCTTGCTCCTTCTCCTGAGTTGCTTTGTACATTACACCATTCTCTGCTATAGTAGGTTCATACTTACCACACCCCATTAAAATCGTTGTACTTAATCCTAATACAACTAATGAACTAATTATTTTTTTCATATGTACATCTCCTTTTTACTTGCGCTTTTAAATAAAAAAATGATTCTATTTTTTATGTTTATATATAAATCCTTCCTTAAATAATATTTTACCATGTTTATGTAAATAATTTGTAAATGTATGTATATTTCTTTTATTCTTAATCCAAGTAAAATATCAATAAGTTAAGCAGTATCTAATTAAATAATATTATTATTGTTCAATAAAAGTATTTTCTCTTATTGCAATAATTTTATTGTTAACTTTTTAAAATTTACTTTTTTAAATCAGTATTAAGTAAATAATTTTTTTAACTTCACTTACTCTGATATACATTCTATTATCATAAATTTAAGAATTGTATCTTTTTATATAAACCTCATGCACACATATGCGCTAATATTTACCAGCACGCTCGGTCGTTAGAATATATAATTAAATAAAAACAAAAAGTGAAACTAAATACAGTTTCACCTTTTAAATTACCTATTATTATACTCATCTATAGATTTTTTTTTGCAAAGCTCACCTAGCATTTTAAGTTCTTTCATTTTATCTAATAGTGCTCTTTCTTCAAAGTTAAGTTCTTCTACAATCCATGATTGTCCAGATAATTCTCTTAATTCATCTCTAGTTTCGCGCCAAAGATTTGAAGTTATTGTTTCAGCGTATTCGTATACTAACTCTGTTTTAGCTCGTCCAGTATGTCCCTCTTGGTTATACTGTTCCCATGCCTTTTCATAGATTCTATATTTATTAAGCCTATCAATTAAGTCCATAATATCCACCTCCAATAGTAATGTATTTGATATTAGTATATAAATTATTCCTTCAAATACATATTACCATATTTATGTAATCAATATGGTAATTTATGTGATTTTACAACTAAATATCCTAATCCAATATTTATTCTTTTATATTTTATAAATTATTGCTTTTAAAATTAATAATTCCTATATTAATATATTTTTTCACATCTTTTTATACGTTATTTATTACTTAAATTTACTTCTATGATACCGTATATACTTTATTTGGTTTTTATCTATAGTAATTGAATCTTCTTCACTTATTTTAAGTAATTTCATTTGATTATCATTTATCCATGATTTGATAATAATTTTCCCATTATCATCAAATGAAATAAACCCTTTATCAAATAATTTATCATGGTTTGCACATAGTAATAATCCATTATTACTATCTAGTCTTTCAAAATCATTTGACTCACTCCAAGGTTTGCAATGACTAGCAACTAGCATTTCTTTTATATCTATTCCACATAATTCACAACATGAACTACGTTCTAATAGTTTATCCCTAAATTTTCCTTGCCCAACTCTAGTTTTTATTAAGGCCTGTCTATCTGTTTCAGAAATATTTTCCGGTAATTCACTCTCTACATCTTCGATATATTTTGTGTCTTCATTACTCATATTCCCTAAATAACTATCTAAATTATTTTCTTTACTAACTATATTAATAATGTAGTTTCCGAACTCTTCACTTATATCAAACAAATAACCCTGAGCTCCATTTCCATTTTTATTAAATGGTGAGTGTTTTTCAGGACAATATATCAATATAGAATCAATAAAATCATTTACATTAATAGTTTTATTTAAAATATTATATTTAACATCAACTCTCCATCCTTCATCATTCCAATTACCATTTAATCCATTTGGTCTTTGAGCATTATATGTATCATTAATAGCAGTATTAACAGAAACTATCTTTCTATTATTTATACTAAATATAATATCCCCTTTTTTTATTTTGATCATGTTTTTCCAATGAAAGCATGCATCTTTTCCACCTTTTTGTTTTTTAGGTGCCCATAAGCACCCTAAATTTAATTCATCTTTAAATTTTCTTTGAAATACGATAAAGTAATTCATCTAAATCCCCCTAACTTTAAATATCTTATTAATTATATTATAAGAATTTAAATCAATTAAGTATATATTATGAAAAACTTGTACATAATTCAAATATGAAGAAGTTAAGTTTTATAAAAATTGATTTGTTACTAAAGATGTCAATCATTGTTATCATACTATTTAGTATTCCAATGATTATAAAATAAAAAAGGCAGGAGAAAACTCCTGCCTAAAATTATCTATTTTTTAGCTAGCATATTTAAGTGCTTTTACTGGTTTATCATTCTTATCAAACCACCACTTTTTCCCATTCGCTCTAAGAACTATATTTCCTGTCTTATCCGTTCTATAAACATCTATGTTTTTATCATATTTAGCATATCTTTTAAATATATCTTTATTTGGATGTCCATATCTTTTACCATCTGTACTTACAACAACTTTCTCTGGATCATATTTT
>NZ_JAMDLQ010000064.1:0-23257 GCF_024705715.1 Clostridium sp. LY3-2 | reverse complement strand
CTGTACTCTTAAAACTTAAATTCGTAAAAAGAATTGCTGGTTTTGTATTATATAAATCTGTTCAATTTTCAAAGATCATTTAATCTCCGTCGCAACCAAGCGACAAAGACTATTATACTCTCATAATCGACACTCTTCGACTCAAACTACACCTTAATTTAACTTTATTTTAATAATACTTAAATTAACTCAAATTATCTAGCTATTCCTAATACTGACACGCTAGGTAAGGTGTAGCAAAATTATCTTAGAAGTAAATTTTCTATTCCTACATTATAAGTAGCGCAAATTTTCTTATACTTTTCTATTGTTTTATTATCTTTAAAAAATATCGGGAATTTTTTATTGTAGTTACTCCAAATAACAACTTCATCAGATATAAAGCTATAGGTTGAAAATAAAATTCCGTTTATAGATAACTTATTTACTAATTCTAGTTCTTCTAAAGAAAAATTTTTAAAGTAAATTATATTATTATCAAATCTATTTTTTATATCCTTTAATAGTAATTTCTCTTTTTGATTTAAATTATTCATAACATTTTTAAATGACTCTTCTGAAATAGTGTTTCCATAATAATCAATAATCGCATCCTCACTTTTAAAGTAACAATCCTTTAGTATATTATTTAAAGTTTCAAAATCAGAAGTTTCTATTATTCCACTAGAGTAATTATCAAATCCATCTAATATATTTACTATTTTGACTTTAGATATTTCATTAAATTCTGTTTCACTTACTTCTTTCATTAAAATCATCTCCTTAAATACTATTATAGAAATAAATAGAGCTACCGTAAACGGTAGCTCTATAATCTTAATTATACAAATTTAAGACTTTATATGTTTGGTTGTACTATTTAACTTATTAAATCATTTTTTGCATGTGTGAAGCTATTGGGTCTGCTAAAGTTCCTACTACTACTTGTAAGTTTTTAGCGTCTAATTTCATTACTCCACTTGCCCCTAATCTCTTAAGAGCTTTTTCGTCTATTTTTGACATATCATTTACAGTTAATCTTAATCTAGTAACACAAGCATCTAAGTTTACTATGTTACTTGCGCCTCCTAAGGCTTCTAAAATTCCTGCTGCTTTTTCATCTATTGATGAAGCTTTTTTAGGTTCGTTTTCACCGTAAATTTGACCTTCATCTTCTAATATTTCTCCATCCTCTTCTCTTCCTGGAGTTTGGATGTTAAATTTCTTTATTGCAAAATAGAATACTACAAAGTATATTGCTGCAAATATTAATCCAACTAAAGCTATTACTAAAGGTTTAGTTGCTATATTAAAGCTTAGTGCGTAATCTAAAAGACCTGCGGAGAATCCAAAGGCCATCTTAAGCCCGAGAACCTGTGCTATCGCAAGTGCTAGACCTGTCATTATAGCGTGGAATACATAAAGTACTGGTGCTATAAACATAAATGTGAATTCTATTGGTTCTGTAATACCAGTTAAGAATGCTGTAAATGCTATACTTAATAACATTCCTGTAACTGCTTTTCTCTTTTCTTTTTTAGCTGCTAAAATCATAGCTATACAAGCTGCTGGTAATGCAAACATCATTATAAAGTAGAACCCTGTAGTATATAAACCTGCAGTAGGGTCTCCTGCGAAGAATCTGTTGATATCTCCTGTAACTACTGTTCCATCAGGTTTAGTAAATGTACCGAATTGGAACCAGAATATTGTATTTAATACGTGGTGTAATCCAAATGGTATTAATAATCTATTTAATACCCCGAATATAAATGCACCGATAACACCAGCTGATGCCATTTGGTTACCAAATCCATCTATTCCTCCTTGGATTGAAGGCCACACATATCCTGCTAAAACACCTAAAGCTAAACAACAAACTGAAGTTGCTATAGGAACAAATCTCTTACCACCAAAGAATCCTAAGAATTGTGGTAATTGAATATCTCTAAATTTATTATATAATAGCCCTGCTATTATACCTACTATAATACCGCCTAAAACTCCCATATTGATAGTTTTATCGAAAGTTACTGAAACTTTAGTAAGTGTAAAATACCCTACTACAGCTGCAAGCCCTGCAACACCGTTATTTTCTTTTGCAAGTCCAACTGCAATACCTAATGCAAATAATATTGGTAAGTTATCAAAGATAGCTGCCCCTGCTGCATTCATCCAAGGCCAGTTTAAAACATCTGGTGCTCCTAATCTTAAAAGAAGCGCTGCCGCTGGTAAACAAGCTATCGGAGTCATAAGTGACTTACCTAACTTTTGTAATGCGCCAAGAATTTTTCCGTTTCCTTTTGCCATGTTAAATCCCTCCATTTTTTAAATTTTAAAAATAATTCCTATTTCGAGAAAACACAAAAAAGCTGAAAAGAATGCAGATTGAGTGCGTCTCAAATCTATTCTTTCCAGCTAATGCCCAAATTATTTATTCGGTTACACGCCTATTAATTTCTCGATTAAGTTTATGTCTAAATTCTAATACATTTGCAAATACTTGTCAACGGTTTCATATATATTTTTTTGGATTTTTTTATTTTTATTTACTAAACCCTTATAACAAGCTATATTTTTGTAGTTTTATGTATATAAAAAAGTGGCTTTGAGACGCTATTTAATAACCTTTTTTAAAATTAGCTATACGCAAAAAAAAGAGCATTGCCCGGCACAGCAATACTCTTTTTAATTATCTTTTATTCAATTTTTAGGGGGGTATTTTAAATCATTCTTTTTATATGAGATACTATAGGATCTGCTAAAGTTCCTACTACTACTTGTAAGTTATTTGAATCAAGTTTCATAATTCCACTTGCTCCTAATCTTTTAAGAGAAGCTTCATTTACTTTTGACATATCTTTAACTGTTAATCTTATTCTAGTAACGCAAGCATCTATACTTTCTATATTACTAGCGCCTCCTAATGCCTCTAAAATATCTTTTGATTTTTCATCTATATCTGATTTTTTTGATCCCTTTCCAAGTTGTCCTGCATCTTCTAATATTTCTCCATCTTCTTCTCTTCCTGGAGTTTGTAAATTAAATTTCTTTATTGCAAAATAGAACACTGCAAAGTAAATAGCTGCAAAAATTAATCCTATTCCAACTATTAAGAATGGTTTTGCTGAAATTCCAAAACTTAATAGATAATCTATAAGTCCCGCTGAGAATCCAAAGGCCATCTTCATTCCAAATATATGAGCTACTGCGAGTGCTATACCTGTCATTATTGCATGGAATACATAAAGCACAGGTGCTAAGAACATAAATGTAAATTCTATAGGTTCAGTAATACCAGTTAAAAATGCTGTAAATGCAATTCCTGCAAGCATTCCTGTAACTGCTTTTCTCTTTTCTTTTTTAGCAGCTAAAATCATTGCAAAACATGCAGCTGGAAGTGCAAACATCATTATAAAGTAAAATCCTGTTGTATATAAACCTGCTGTAGCATCTCCTGCAAAGAATCTATTAATATCTCCTGTAACTACAGTTCCATCTGGCTTTGTAAATGATCCAAATTGGAACCAGAATATTGTATTTAATACATGGTGTAATCCAAACGGTATAAGAAGTCTATTTAAAACTCCAAATGTAAATGCTCCAACTACTCCAGCTGCCGCCATTTGATTCCCAAATCCATCTATAGCACCTTGAATTTGAGGCCAAATATACCCTGCTGCAACTCCTAAAAGTAAACAAGCAAATGAGGTAATTATCGGTACAAAACGTTTACCTCCAAAGAAGCCCAAGAACTGTGGTAATTGAATATCCCTAAACTTGTTATACAAAAGCCCTGCAATAATACCAACTAATATTCCTCCTAAGACTCCCATATTAATGCTTTTATCAAAAGTTACTGAAACTTTAGTAAGAGTTAAATAACCAATAACTGCTGCAAGTCCTGCAACACCATTATTTTCTTTTGCAAGTCCTATAGCTATTCCTACAGCAAAAATTATAGCTAAATTATCAAATATAGCATTTCCTGCTGCATTCATCCAAGGAATGTTTAATACATCCTCTGCTCCAAGTCTCATAAGTAACGCTGCTGCCGGCAAGCATGCAACTGGTGTCATAAGTGCTTTCCCTAGTTTCTGTAATGAACCTAAGATTCCATTTCCCTTTGCCATAATAAATCCCTCCATTTGTTAATTAAATATAAAATAAATATAAAAAAGCTGAAAAGAAATAGCAGAATTTTTCTACTTATCTCTTTTCAGCTAATGCCCGTTTTGGTTACACGCTGTTTTAATTTTATTGTTTTACCTTATTATACCATAAATATATACCTTTGCAATGATAATTATTCATATTTTAGAAAAATATTTTTAATTTTATTTATCATTTGTTAATTGACAACGTTTTTATGCTATATTATAATAAATATCGAACAATGTAACTGAGTAATATTAGGCATAAGTTCTTCTTTTTACAGAAGACTTATGCCTTTTTTATTAAAAATTTGGATTTGTGATATACTAAGGATATAAAATAATAACTTATATATCTCATATGTATTAAAGAAAGGACTTGAAAATTATGTTTGGATTATTTAAAAAGAATAAAAAAGAAGAAACACCTAAATTAGTAGCACCAGTAAGCGGAAAGGTAATAGATTTATCAGAAGTACCAGATCCTGTATTCGCTCAAAAAATGGCAGGAGATGGAGTAGGAATATTAGCTACAGGAGATACAATAGTAGCACCTTGTGATGGAGAATTATCATTAGTTTTCAAAACTAAGCATGCTTTTGCAATGACTTTAGATAACGGTATAGAATTATTAGTTCATATAGGAATAGAAACTGTATCATTAAACGGTGAAGGTTTCGAACAATTAGCAGAGCAAGGAACAAAAGTTAAAGCTGGAACTCCTATCATTAAAATTGATAGAGCTTTTATAGAAGGAAAAGGTCTTTCATTAGCTACTCCAGTTCTTATAACTAACGTTGATAGCACTAAATCTATAACTCCTAAAACTGGAATAGATGCAGTAGCTGGAGAAACTACAGTAGTTGAATACACAGTTTAATTTTTAAAATTAAAGGGATGCTTTTTTAGCATCCCTTTTTAATATTTTAATTTATACCTCAGTTAAATTTACTATGAATCTTTCAGGTGCAGGCCCTACATATTTAAATGGATAGCATGTTACTAAAGTTAAATTCTTTCCTTTTTTGTTTTCTAGAATCTTTTTATCATCAGGCTTAGTTATAAATGTCTTATTTACCTTGTAAGTATAAGTTCTGCCTAAAGTTTCAATCTCTATTTTATCATTTTCTTTTATATTTTCTAAAAATCCAAAGGTAGTTTCCCTGTGCCCTAATATAATTACAGTTCCGTTTTCTCCAGGTAAAATACCATTATCATATATATTTGCACCATCTTTTAAATTTTCTTCAGTTGCACCTATTAAAAGAGGAATTTCCTCCCCTGTTTTTTCAACTATTATTTTTCCATATATCTCTTTTCCGTCAACCTTTATAGTTTTAGGTTTTTTATCTATATCTTTATCTTCTATTTTTATGTTATCCATATTTTTAAGGACTTCTGTTTTTTTAGAATCCCACACTTCTATATTATCTTTTATTTTATTATTATCTAGCTTTATTTCTATAAAAGGATATGCAATAAAAGAAATACCAAATAATATAAGGATAACTCCTAAAATTCTTTTTATATTTAACTTTTTCAAACCTCTATCTCCAATCATATTTAAAAGAGGATGCTAAACTTAAAAAGTCTAACACCCTTATAATTACTTAGGTTCAACAGACACTCTAAATCTTTCAATATGCATAGCTAAATAAGCTATTTCATCTTCTACTATTTTAGTATCTAATTCCTCTTCTAAAATTTTTCCTATTTTAATTGCTATTTTATAAGATTTTTTATATCTTATTCTTATTACGCTTATCAAATCATTTTCTATAGGACTCTTAGTCATAATTCTCTCTATTGCAAACCTTATATGTGTTAAAAATCTTGCATAATCTAAAGATTTTCTGCTTATCTCTATATTTAACGCATCTTCAACATACTCTACAATAGTATTACTTAAGTAACTATATTTTATAGTATTTGAAAGTTTACCGTTATTTCTAGCTGAATGTATGTGAAGAGTTATAAATCCAATCTCTCCATCTGGTATATCTACCCCTATTTTTTCACTTAATCTCTTAGCTGCATTTCTAGCTAATTCATATTCTCTAGGGTATAGAGTTTCTATTTCTACTATAAATGGATTTTGTATTTCTTCATTGTTTTCTAATCTCTTAACTGCAAATGATAAGTGGTCTATAAGTCCTATGTGTATATTTTCACTAAGTTCCTCACCTAAAGACTCTGAAATATCAAAAATTAATTCTTCACAAATACCAAGAAATTCATCATCAACTCTTCCCATCATCTTTTGGAAGTTTTCAATGTTGTTTTCATCTTCTATTATGAATATTTTATCTACTTCTGTTCCCTTTTTAATTATATTTCCAAACTTCTTACCAAAACCTATTCCCTTTGCAAATAATATTTTCTCTTTTCCACCTGACTTAACTAAAACTATATTATTATTGAATACTTTAGTTAAAGTCATATCACCCTTTAGTATATTTTCCATAACACACCACCTAAAACTATTCCTTTAATTTATAATATGTCTTGTGATCTTGCCATACTCCATTTATAAATAAATATTTTTCGTTTGTTCCAAGTTCAGTAAACCCACACCTTTTTAATAGTCCATTAGATCTATCATTATCTAATAAAGCTGAAGCTTCAACTCTATGAAGTCCTAAATCTTCAAAGGAGTATTTTATAGCTAAAAGAAGAGCTTCTCTCATATATCCATTGCCTTCAAAATCTTTGTCTATAGAATATCCTATAATCCCATTTTTAAATACTCCATAAACTATATTTGAAACTCTTATCTTTCCTATTATCTTAGTATCTTTTATGATTGCAAAATCTACAGATGACCCATTTAAAAATTGCTTATAACTTTCATTTAATATACTTCTTTGTATATCTAAAGTATAAAACTCACTATCTCTAACAGGTTCAAATTTTTCTAAATGATCTTTATTCCTTTTATAATAATCTAACATCTCTTCTGAATCATTTGGAGTTAAATTTCTTAGATAAATTCTTTTTCCTTCTAATTTTAAGATAGGCTCGCAATTTTTATAATTATAATCTTCTCTATTGATACCAAAAACTAATTCATCCCTAGAAGTACCATTTATAATAAGATTATCTGAAATAATTCCTTCTAAAATAAAACCTAAGTCTAAAAAAGGCGATGTTTTTATTCCGTCACCAACCATTACATTTACTTTATACATATCTTTGTCTTTAAAAGTTGCCCTTAGTAAATTCTCTAAAGTCTCTTTTATTAAATTGTAATTATCATCTCTATAGAACTTAAGTTTTATATCACATTTTCTGTTCTCTTTATCTAGGTCAATTATTTCAAATCTTCCTATGTTTATATTGTTTTTATCTCTTATCAGATACTCTGTAATACTTCCAGTGTTTAATGATATAGATATTTTACTGCTTTGTGACATATTACATCTCCCACTATATAATTCTTATATCATTATTATATAATATATATTTCTTATTTACTATCTAACTATTTAAGTTAACCTTATTATATTAAAATTTATATTTTTTATTTTTTCGTCTATTTTTTTCAAATTCTGCATTTATGGGGTTTGTCCAAGTTATACACAGATTTATCAACATGTTGTGAATAACTTTTTTAGATACACCATATCTTGTATAGTGTAATTTGTAGATATTTATTTAGATTTGCTGACTTTTATACTATTTGGAAACTTTTTATAATTTTTTATGTAATAAATTAATATAGTTATCCACAGACATATAAATCCAATCTATTTTACTAACATTCTATTCATATTACTTAACATAAATGATTGTTTTCATAATATAATTTTTTACAAATTTTTATAATTTTCTATAAATAAAAAAATGCAGATCTAATCTTAGATTTGCACTTTTTTCTAATTATTATTTCCTTCTATTTTTTTGAAATACTTATTTAATAACTCTTCTAACTCTATATTAAATAATTATCTTTTAATATTTCTAAATTTATTTAATTCATTAATGCCTATTATAGATGATATAACTATAATAATACCCCCTAACAGAACACCGTGAATTAAGTAAAGTCCACTTTCGCTTATAAGTAAACTTTGCCCTGTCACTACTAAAACATAATCTAGATACTTAGGATAATTTAATTTATTTATAAGAGCATTTTCAATATTAAAATACTTTAAAAAGCTAAATAATAATATAAATATAACAATCGAACTAGTTTTATTTTTAAATATGGTTGAAAACCCTATTACTAAAAATGAAATTGTTATTATGCTAGATAATATATATATCATCGTCTTTAATATAATAATTGAAATCCCTTCAAAATTTACATATTTACTTAGACTATCAATAACTTCTTTATTAAATAATCCTATAGGTGCCCTTAACTCTCCAACCCCAAACTTTATTGATGTAATAATAAAAGGTATAGTAATAAAAATAATCATAATAATTAAACATGCAAATATAGATACTAATACCTTTGATAGATATATATTTTTACTTTTTATAGGTAAAAGAAATAACAACTTATTAGTTTTATTTTCAAATTCACTTGTTGAAATAATAGATGCAATGATTATAAAAATTAATGGTAAGATAAACCCTATACTTCTTAAACTCATTAATATTGAATTTATTCCATTAGGCTCAAACTCACGCAATATTGAATAGTCTATGTTGTTTTCCAAGGCATACTTATATTTTTCTATTGTATAATATAAATTATTCTTTTCTTCTCCATCGTCTAGTAACTCTATAAATTTAGATTTTTCTTTAATATAAGCTTTCATAATTAATTTATCATCCTTTGAATTTAACTCTCTTATAAATTCACTTTGATATTTATTTTCTTCTCTTTCATTAAATAAATCCTCTTTTAATTGTTCATCTTTCGGGTTTACTTCTAATTCTTTTTGAAGTTTTTCTATCCTTTCATTTGATAGTATTAAATTCTGTTTAGCATTATCTAATTGTGTTTTATAGTAATCATCCTTGTTAAAATTTAATGATTGTAAAGTAAAAAATATAGATGCCAAAATTATAAAAAGTAAAATACTTATAAATATCTTGCTTTTAAATAACTTTTTCACTTCAAATTCTATCAAATGAATCATAGTAATTCCTCCTTATAAATTTCAGAATAATTGCTTTTAATATTATTCTTAATTTGAGAAATTCCATCTATTAATATTTTTGAACTTGTAATATCATTAGCTAATTTCATAAGCTCATTATCATAAATACTAATTATTACTCCATCTACTATTTTCTCAACTTTTATAACATACTCTTTTTTATATAAGTATTCTATAATTTCATCTTTAAACTTTGTAGTAATAAAATATTTTTCATTAGATATATCTTCTTTTGATAAAACCTCTACAATTCTTCCTTCTTTTAAAAATATGAATCTATCACACACACCTTCAATATCTTCAAAATTATGAGATGAAATTAAAGCGAACCCACCATTTCTTTTCACTAAAGACAATATGTTATTAAATTTTTTTATGCTTTCTTGATCTATTCCATTTGTTGGTTCGTCAAGGATCAATCCTTCTTTAAATTTCATAAAACACATTGCTAAATACAGTTTTTGTCTCATTCCAAAAGAATACTTCCCAACTTTTTTCTTTAAAATATTATCATTAAAATTTATAAATCCATCAATATCATCTATTGAAACAATACCGCTATTATAATTTTTAATAAAATCTATATGGTCCCTTCCATTTAGGTTTTCGTATAAATCCGCTGTTTCTATTAATCCAGAAATTAAAGAAAAATATTGTTCATCATAATCTTCTATCCTTTCTCTATTTAATGTTATTTCGCCCTCATCTATTTTTAATAACTTCAAAATACATTTCATTAACGTAGACTTCCCTGAACCATTTGGTCCTATTAAGCCAACAATTTCTCCATTTTTTATAGTAAAGGATATATTTTCCAAGACCTTTATATCATTAAATCTTTTAGAAATATTTTTAACTTCTAACAACTTTTCACCTCTTAACTTCTTTATAAATCTAGGCTTTTTAATATATAATACTATTTACATAATTTTACAGTCAAATTTCACGCAATCCCTCTTACAATTTAGATGTTTTGTTTGAGATTCACCTTTAATATTGCATCTTTTAATAATTTCACTTCTTATTTTTTACATAAAAAAAAAGTGGCTCTCGCCACTCTAGTAAATAAAGACTGCATTTTCAGCAGCCTTTTAATTATTTTATTCCTATTATATCCTTAATAACTTCTCCACCTATTATCATTCCTGCAACTGGTGGTACAAATGAAATACTTCCAGGTATTTGTCTTTTAGATGCACATTTTTTAGTTCCTCCAGTGCAAACACAACCTGTTTTGCAAGTGACTACATCTTCACTTTTAGGTTTAGTTGGTAATTCTTCTGAATAAACAACCTTTAATTTTTTAATTCCTCTTTTTTTAAGTTCGCTTCGCATAACTTTTGCTAAAGGACAAACTTTTGTTTTGTGAATATCTGATACCTTAAACATAGTAGGGTCAAACTTATTTCCAGTTCCCATTGAACTTATTATATTTATTTCATTTTTATAGCAATATTCTGCAAGGGCTATTTTTGCACTTACAGTATCTATAGCATCTACTACATAATCATAATCTTTTAAATTAAACTCTTCTAAATTATCTTTAGTTACAAATTTTTGATGAGTTTCTACGTTACATTTGTGGTTTATAGAAAGAATTCTCTCTTTCATAACATCTACTTTAACTTTGCTTATAGTATTATAATTTGCGTGAATTTGTCTGTTAAGGTTAGTTAAGCAAACTGTATCATCATCTACTAAAGTAATATTACCTACTCCAGCTCTAGTTAAAGCTTCAACAGTAAAACTTCCAACTCCACCTACTCCAAACACTATAACTTTAGCATTCTTTAATTTATCTAAACCATCTCTTCCAATTAATAATTCAGTTCTTGATAGTGAGTGTTGTGCTGACATATATCTAAACTCTCCTTTTCTCCTATAGTTATATATTTAACTATATTTATTAATATATAACTTATATTTTATTTTATCTTTCTAGTATGCACAAGGGTTTACTTAATAATCTTTAATACCTATAATAGAAGTTAGATTTTATTTAATTTGGAGGAAATAATTATGGTTATCGGAATCATTGGCGCTATGAGCGAAGAATTAGAAATACTTCTACAAGATATGAAAGTAGAAGATAAAAAAATAAAAGCAAATATGACTTTTTATAAAGGTAAGCTTTGGAATAAGGATGTAGTTGCTGTAGTTTGTGGAATAGGTAAAGTTAACGCTGCAATCTGTACTCAAATCCTTATATCAGAATATAATGTAAATGCTGTAATAAACGTTGGAGTTGCTGGCGGAATCGGTAAAGATATCTACCCTGGTGATGTAGTTATAGCTGAAAACTTAGTTCAACACGATATGGATACAACTGCTTTTGGAGATAAGCACGGTCAAATCCCAAGACTTGATATATTTGATTTTAAATCAGACGAAAGCTTATTTAAAGTTGCAAAAGAAGCTTGTGATGGAATAGAAGGATTTAATACTTTCCACGGAAGAATAGTTTCAGGAGACCAATTCGTTGCTGATATAGATAAAATTCATTGGCTTGAAAATGAATTCGGTGCTTTAGCTTGTGAAATGGAAGGAGCTAGTATCGCACACGTAGCTCACCTTAACGGAATTCCATTTGTAGTTATAAGATCTATTTCAGATAATGCAAATAATGGAGCTCATATGGATTTTGAAAAATTCACACCAATTGGAGTTAAAAATTCAACTAGAATTTTAAAAGCTATGATTGAAAAAATGTAAGCTTTACGCAAAACAGGACTATATCAACTAATTGATATAGTCCTGTTTTGCGTAAACATTAATATTAAAAATTAAAGGTATATACATATAAACTATTTTAGTTAGCCTAAATATTTATTGTATAAAAATATTTTATCATATTAAGATAGATAAAATTTTTAGTTTTTGTATATTAAATGTAAACTTATTTAAATAACTAATTCTCTGTCTTCTTCTTTAGTTATCTCTTTTAAATCTATTATGTTTCCTTCGCTATCCTTTTTTGGACTTACTTTATTCATGTAATAAAGAGGAAGTGCATATAAAATTCCACCACCTATTATGTTTCCTAAAGTAACCCAAACCATATTATTTAACACTTCTCCAAAAGGAAGACTTCCAATTGTAAAGAAGCTTATAGCGAAAACTCCCATATTAGCTATACTATGCTCAAACCCTGCAATTACAAATGCAGCTATAAGCCAAAACATAGCTATCATCTTTGCTGATTCTGATTTTAATTTAACATTTGCATATGTAGCTATACATACTACAAAGTTACACATAATCCCTTTTAATACTAAGCTACTTATATCCATACTAGTTTTAGCTTCAACTAACTTAGGTAAATAGCTTGGGAAGATATTGCTTCCTGAACCACTCTTAATAAAAATAAATCCTATAATTACACACCCTATAAGGTTTCCTAAATAACTTAAAGTTAAAACCTTAATAACTGAACCTATATTTTCTTTTTTATCATAATACGCTATCCCCATAGTTAAGCAGTTTCCAGTAAAAAGATCTGCTCCAAGTAAACATATAAGAACTAACGCTAACGAAAAAGTAAATGCCGGAAACATCTTAGCTAAAACTGGAGAAATATCGTTTGTCATAGCTGCTAAAGTGTATGATAAAATAACTGCAACACTTAAATAAAATCCTGCCATAATACCTTTCACTAGATACTTTAAAGGTTTAGTTTGAGCTAAATAAGCTTTTTCTCTTGCACTTTTGTTAATGCTTTTGATTTCTTCTGATACCATTTTATTATTTTCCCCGCCCTTATTATATTTTAAAAGGCTTTGCTTAAACTCTAAGCAAAGCCTTTACCATTATATCAAAAAATTCATATTATTAACATATTTTTTAAATTTAAGTCACCTTAACTTATGAATGAATAATCCGCTTCTAAGCTTTGGTTCAAACCAAGTTGATTTAGGAGGCATAACTTCTCCTATATCTGAAACTGACATAATGTCGTGTATATCTGTCGGGAACATAGAAAAAGCTACTTTCATATCTTTGTTTACCCTTCTATTTAGCTCCTTTATTCCTCTTATTCCACCTATAAAATCAATTCTGTTTGAAGTTCTTACATCCTCTATCCCTAAGACTGGTTTTAAAATATTTTCTTGGAGTATTGAAACATCAAGTCTTTCTATAGGATCAAACTCGTCGAAAGAACCTTCTTTAGCTATTAAGTGATACCACTCGCCCTCTAAATTCATTCCAAAAGTATGCCTTTTTTTAGGTTTAAAACCGTTTTTAAGTTCATCTCCTTCTGCTTTTTCAACATAGAAACAACCCTTTATCTTATTTATAAATTCTTCTTTACTATATCCGTTTAAATCCTTACAAACCCTGTTATAATCCATAACGTGAAGCTCGTTGTCTGGAAAAGCTACAGCTAAAAAGTAGTTAAATTCCTCTTCACCTGTGTAGTTTGTATTTTCTTTTCTTCTCATCTCTGAAACCCTTGCAGCTGATGCACTTCTATGATGTCCATCTGCTATATAGAGGCTATCTACTTATAAAAATAAATCTTTCATAACCTTAACTACATTTTCTTCATTTATAACCCAAACAGTATGTCTTATTCCATCATCAGATATAAAATCATACTCAAATTCCTTTTTAGTATAGGCATCTACTATTTCAGTTAAATACTTATTATATCTATAAGTTAGAAATATTGGCCCTGTATTTGCATCACAATAATCTACATGATTTACTCTATCCTCTTCTTTATCCGCCCTAGTAAACTCATGTTTTTTAATATTATTATTTAAATAATCATCAATAGACGCACAAAATACTAACCCTGTTTGGCTTCTTCCATCCATAACCTGCCTGTAAATATATAAACATTCCTCTTCATCTTCTATAAATTCACCTCTATAGATCATAGAATTTAAATTATCTCTAGCCTTTTCGTATACTCTCTTATCGTGTATATCTATACTTTTATCTAAATCTACTTCAGCCTTATCTACATGCAAAAAAGAATATTCATTATCTTTACAAACTTCCCTTGCCTCTTCACTATCCATAACATCATAAGGTAGTGCGGCTATTTTAGATGCTAATTCTTTTTTTGGTCTTATTGCTCTAAACCCTTTTACCTTTGCCATAATTTTACCTCTCTTTAAAATTATTTTATCTAATTAATTCTTACTAATTAATTTAAACAAAATTTATTAAAACCCTTTTATTATAAATAAGAATTAATTAAATAATTAGGGCTACCTAAATTTTAAATAGCCCTAATTAATATATTAAATATGAAAATAAGCTTTAATTACTTCTACAACCTCTTCTCCTATTCTGTCTTGAGCTTCCCTAGTAGATGCGCCTATATGAGGACTTACACTAACTCTTGGATGATTTACTAAAGCTTCCTTAGGGTGCGGTTCTTCTTCAAAAACATCAATCCCAGCTCCTGATACCTTCCCTGAATCTAAAGCTTTTAAAAGTGAATCTTCACAAACTACTTTTCCTCTAGCACAGTTTATTAAATAAACTCCTTCTTTCATTAAAACAAATTCTTTTTCACCTATTAAAGGTCCCTTTTCTTTATCATACGGAACATGTATTGAAATAAAATCAGATTTTTTAAGTACATCTTCTAAGCTTAAAAATTCATAATTTAAATCTTCATGTTTCCCTTCTATAGTATAGTAAATAACTTTCATACCTAGTGCAGTTGCCTTTTTACCTAGGCTTCTACCTATCCTTCCCATACCTAATATCCCTAAGGTTTTACCTGAAATCTCTGTTCCTTGGTAAGACTTTTTATTCCACTCTCCGTTTCTCATAGTGGCATTAGAAACACCTAAGAATCTAGCTACTGAAAGCATATGTGCTATTGCAAGTTCAGCTACTGAATCTGAACTTGCGTTTGGAGTATTTTTAACTTCAACTCCAAACTCTTTTGCACTTAAAACATCTATATTATCTATTCCAACCCCTGCCCTTATTGCAAGTTTTAATTTTCCTTTAGAACCTTCTTCTAAGATATCTCTTTTAAGTTTTGTTGCACTTCTTATTACTATAGCATCAAACTCTTTAAGTTTTTCTCCTAAAACATCCATATCATAATGAGTATTTACTACTTCAAAGCCTAAGTTTTCTAATTCTTCTATAGCCCCTTTTTGTAAACCGTCATTTGTCAAAACTCTATACAAACACTTTGCCCCCTTATTTATTATTTTAACTTTAAAATATCTTCTATATTCCCTAATAAATCTTTTAAATCATCCATACTACAATCTGCCATATGAGCTATTCTAAAAGTCTTCTCTTTTAAAGAGCCATATCCATTTGATATAGTATATCCCCTATTTCCAAGTTCTTTATTAAGTTCTGCTACGCTTATCCCTCTAGTATTTTTAATAGTTGTAAGAGTATTTGATAAATTGTTTTCGTCTGCAAATAATTCAAAGTACTTTCTTCCCCATCCTCTTACGTATTCAGCCATAGCTATATGCCTATCAAATCTGTTTTGAAGACCTTCTTTATTTAAAATATAATCAAGCTGATAATCTAGAGCGAACATATGTGATAAAGATGGTGTTGACGGATATTGATAATCCTTCTTTTGGATGTATTTATATAGAGTTAATAAATCTAGGTAATATCCCCTATTTGGTACCTTTTCAGCTCTTTCTTTTGCCTTATTTGAGAATGTGCAAATTGAAAGCCCTGGAGGAAGTCCTATAGCCTTTTGAGTAGATGTTATTAATATATCTATATTGCATTTATCTACTTCTATTTTAGTTCCAACAGCTGAACTTACAGCATCAACTACAAATACCACATCTTTATACTTTTTAACGACTTCGCCTATCTCTTCTATAGGATTCATAATCCCTGTAGAAGTTTCGTTGTGAGTTATAGTAATTAAATCATACTCACCAGTTTTTAATACGCTATCCACTTTTTCAACATCTACAGCTTGACCCATTTCAAATTCAAATAAATCAGCTTTTACATTATTAGATATTGCCATTTCATAAAATCTTTTTCCAAAAGCACCTACTGAAAAAATAGCTGCCTTTTTTAAAGTACACGATCTAACTGCCCCTTCCATCAAACCGCTACCTGAAGTTGTTGAAAGTAATATTTCACTATCTGTAAAAAATATCTTTCTTAAATTATCACTTATTCTTCTTTGAATTATAGAAGCATCTTTGCTCCTGTGCCCTATCATAGGCTCTGCCATCTTTTGAAGCACATCAGGCCTTACTTCTACAGGCCCTGGTATAAATAACTTTTTGTGCATTTAAACCCCTCCCAAATTTTTACGCTTATTAATTGTTAAAATTGATTTTACTACTATATTACTTTTTTTACAAATATTTTTATATCTACTTTAATTATATACACACCACTTGAAAAAATGTTTCTATTTTACGGACAAAGCTTATTATCTTAAAGAAAATATAGATAAACCATAATACTTTTACTTATATTCTTTTTAATATCATTTATAAAAAAAGAAAAGCCTCTATATTAATAGAGACTTTTCTTTTCATTGATTGAAAGGAAAACTTTTATTTTAATGAGTGAATCCATAAGATTCTTTTCTTGGGTCAGCTTTTAAAATACGTGCTTCATTTAAATCTTTTATAGCAGTGTTTAAATCAATAACCAATTGTTCTGCCATATTATGTCCAAGGTCTGCACGACATACGAAACGTTGGATTATTGTTTCTTGTAAGTTAGCTGGTAGAGGATAAGCTGGTACTTGCCATCCTTTCATTAATAATCTGTCTGATAGATCATATAATGTCCAATCAACATTTGCATCATCTTTTAATTTATAACATACGATTGGTAAGTTTGAACCGTCATTATAAATTTCAAATAATCCTGTTTTTTCAAGTTCTTTAGATAAGAACATAGCTACTTCTCTAGTTTTTTCATGTATCTTTTTATATCCGTCAAATCCAAATCTTACGAAGTTATAGTATTGACCTATAATTTGGCTTGCACTTCTTGAGAAGTTAATTGCCATAGTTGGCATTTTTCCTCCTAAGTAGCTTACTTCAAAGATTAATTCTTTAGGTAAGTATTCTTCATCTTTCCAAAGAACCCAACCTATACCTGGATATACTAAACCATATTTATGTCCTGAAGTACTTATTGATACTACGTTTTCTAACTTAAAATCCCAAACTAAGTCTGGAGTAACAAATGGTGCATATAATCCACCTGAAGCTGCATCAACGTGAATTGGAACGCTTAATTTTGCAGTTTTGTTGTATTCTCCAATTACTTTGTCTAACGCTTTTATATCATCATATCTTCCTGTATATGTGATACCAAGTATTCCAACTATACCGATTGTGTATTCATCAACATAATCTAATACCTTACTTGCATCTAAATATCTCATATCTTTTTCCATTGGTACTGTTCTCATTTCTATGTCCCAATACACACAGAATTTTTCCCAGCAAACTTGATATCCTGAAGATATTACAAGGTTTGGTTTTTTAGCTTTAACGTCTATTCCTAATTTTTCTGCTCTATTTCTCCATCTGAATTTCATAGCCATACCACCAAGCATACATGCTTCTGATGATCCAACTGTTGAAGTTCCCATAAATTTTTTATCTTCTGGTGCGTGCCATAAATCAGCTATTATATTTACGCATCTATTTTCTATTTCAGTTGTTTGAGGATACTCTGATTTATCTATAGCATTTTTTTCTAATGTTTCTGACATTAACTTAGTAGCTTCTGGCTCCATATAAGTTTGGCAAAATGTTGCTAAGTTAAGTCTAGCATTACCCTCATCCATTAATTCGTCTTTAACTAATCTGTATGATACTCTTGGTTCTAATGATCCTTTTGGCATCTTATATTTTGGTAAATCAATATCTTCTTCTAATGTACCAAAAATAGGTGTCCTATAAGTGTCTTTTAATTCTCTATTTTCTTTACTAAATAACATAGTAAAACCTCCCTAAATTAATATATTTAATATTCATCTAAAAGATTAATTTAAAATCTCTCTTATAGGTAAACAAATTATCTAATTGCTATTTTTATTATCTGTGTTTGATTTATTTACGCTAACATTATTTTCATGATTTATGCTATCATCTTGATTCATGTAATCTTCAGGTTCTGGCATAATTCTGTGTTGTCCTCTTGCAATCGGAGGAACAAATTTATTTACTTCGTCACTTGTCATAACTTCTGGTTCTTTTACTTTTTTATGAGCTGATTTATCGTGAACTGCATAAATTGCAAATGGTATTATTAATACTACGATAAATCCAACTATTAATATTGCTTCATATTCTTTTGCACTTGAACCGCTTAAAGAAGCTGGTGGTACGAAAGAAATTACAAATGCGAATATTGACATTACAAAACCAATTATTGAGATTATCATTTTTACTACTGTACCGCCTGGTATTTGATAAGCTCTTTTTAAATCTTTTTCTTTTAATACTAATTTAAAGTATGCAATAAAGAATAAGAAATAAGTAATTAAGTAAACAACAACTGTAAGTGACATAGCAGTTAAGAATGAAACGTTGTTTCCTCCACCTCCGAAAGTTAGAAGTGCTGCCCAAATTGTTACTATTACACCTTGTACCATAATTAATGGTGTAGGTACGTCATGTTTATTTACTTTTTTAAATACTGCAGGTAATATACCTTTTTGAGCTGCAACGTACATACCTCTTGAAGGTCCTACAACCCAAGCACTAACTTCTGCACTAACTCCGACAGCTATTAATAATGCAATTATTTTAACTATCCAATCACCATTTGGTGTAAAGTGAGCTACTAAAGCTTGGAATGTTTGTATAACTCCTGAACTTAAGTTTAATTGTTCTTTTGGTATTACTGCTGCTACTGAAAGACCACCGATTGTGTCTAAAACTATTGCACAAACAACTAATATAATCATAGCTAATGGGTAATCCCTTTTAGGATTTTTCATTTCATTAGCGTGAGTTGCTGAAGCTTCAACTCCCATATAAGCTAGTATAAATGATACGAATACTACCATTGTGTTTAATTTAGTAAAGTCTGGGAAAAATGTTTCTGCACTAATTTTAACGTTAAGTGGGTTACCTTGAACAATATATGCAATTGCTAATCCAAATAAAATTACTGATGGAACTACGATACCTATTATAAATCCGACTTGTGCTATTTTAGCTGTATATTTTGTTCCTGCTAACTGTGTGAAAGTTAAAATCCAAAATACTACTAAAACACCAATAAATTTTATAGTTGGATCTGTATTAAGTGCTGGAAAATCTAAAACATATGACAATGCACCTAAAATGAAATATAACATTGTTATAAATCCTATTGAGATTTCAAAGAATTGAAATGCTATCGCTGCAAATCCATATTTTTCTCCTAAAGTATTTCCGACCCAAGCAAATACACCACCTGTTTGCCAGCCATCTACTGTTGCCATTTCAGCGGCACATAATGCAACTGGTATAAACCATAAAAATCCACCTGCTAAAAGATAGAACACTAATGTAAATCCTGATGTTGCAAATGTTGGATATTCATATGCTGCCATAACCATTGATGCTGTCATAGCGAAGAATCCAAATAAAGTCAAATTCTTTTTAGAAGCACCTGGTGGAGTTAATGGCACATTTTTGTTTTTTAATCCACTATCCATTTTTATCAAATCCTTTCAATGTTTGTTTATATTCCAAGTATATCAATGCCATTTTTTAGTGTAAATCCACATATTTTCCTATAAAGCCCCTTTAATATTCAAATTTCATCTATAATTAAATTTATCTTATCTAAGATAGCTAAGAGTAACTCAGCCTTAGTTTTACTATCTTTTTAACTGTTTTTAAGCACCCATTCTCCTTTAACCCCTGTATTTCCAATGCCTAAGGCCTATTTTGTCAACCTTTTTTCTATTTGTAAATTTTACTAAAACCAGTAATACAGCCATTTTAAGGGTATTTTAATTCCATATACAAACATTTCTTATATCAAAGTTGCGTTTATTATTTCAAAAACTTCAATTTCTTTACATATTGATGGTTTTAAATATATTTTGATAACATTCTTCATACATTTGTTCTAATTTTTCCCTTTAGTTAATTAATTTAACAAAAAAAGCTTTCAAAATTCTAAATTTAGAATTTTGAAAGCTTAAAACTAATTTTTTATTCTATTCCCAATAAGCATCTTCACCAAGTAAAGTATTATCAAGACCTCTTAATTGTTCTTTTTCTGTTGCTCTTATAGGACAAATACTATCTATAACTTTTAATATAATCATAGTTACAACAAAAGAGTATATCGCAACTATTAATACTCCTAGTATTTGTATAAGCATTTGATGAATACCACCGTCTACTGTGTTTACCGCTACTGATGCGAAGATACCAACTAAAATACTTCCTGTTAATCCTCCCATACCGTGGACACCCCAAACATCTAGCGCATCATCTAATTTCATTTTTCTTCTTGCCGCTATACTTATAAAGCAAACTATAGGTCCAATTATACCTATAACAACTGCAGCTTTAGGGTCTACATATCCAGCGCAAGGAGTTATAGTTGCAAGACCTGCAACAGCACCAGTTAATAAGTCTACAAATTTTAATTTTTTATTTATAGCTACTGATATAATAGTCCAAACTATCATCCCAACAGATGCTGCTATTGCAGTATTTACAAAGGCTGCTGCTGCAATTTTATCTGCTGCAAGAGAACCACCTGCATTAAATCCAAACCAACCAAACCATAATAGTCCTGTACCTATTGCAACTATTACTAAGTTATTAGGGTCTAAATTTTCACCTTTTTTTATAGCTCTTTTTCCTAGATAAATTACAGAGGCTAATGCACCAAAACCTGCACTTACGTGTATTACTGTTCCTCCAGCAAAATCTATAAATCCTAACTTTTCTAAAAATCCTCCACCCCAAATCCAGTGACATACTGGTATATAAATAAGAATAGTCCAAGCTATCAATATTAATATATACCCTTTTAGATTTAATCTATCTGCAAATGCCCCTGTCATTAAAGGTGCTGTTATTATAGCAAACATCAATTGATAAGCAAAAAACATAACAAACGGTATTGTTGCCCCATAACTTGGGTTTGGTGCAAGTCCTACTGAATTCATACCAAAAAACTGACTAATGCTTCCTATAATACCAGCGTGGTCTGTTCCGTACGCTAAACTAAATCCTCCAAAAATCCATATGATCGTTACAATTCCCATAGAAATAAAACTTTGCATCATCATAACTAATACATTTTTCTTTCTTACAAGTCCTCCATAAAATAAAGCAAGACCTGGTGTCATTAAACATACCATAGCGGTACATATAATCATAAAGGCTGTGTTACCACTATTTATCGCTCCCATAATAAAAACTCCTCTCTATATAATTTCTTTTTTATTTTATATCGAATATGTATTTTTTTGTGTGTATATTATGTTTTTTTACATTTAAATTACATACTTTACATTAATACCATATTAATTAACTGTTTTTTCTTGTTTTGCTGTATCTATAACTCTAAAACCGCTTTTTTTGTTTTAAATTTCTATTAAGTCTTCTTATTTGCCTTATTTATTTCCCATATTTTTCAATTATATTGATTTATTTTACATTTAATATCCTAAATTACCATATAATTAACTAAATCTTTAACCTTTAGTCTAAAACTGTTATTTTTTGTTATATTATTCATATTAAGTTAACTGTTTAGAGTTTTTATAAGTGCTATCCTTTAATTAAAGAATAAATTTAATTTTATGAGGTGATTTAGATGGTTGAAAATTTAAATAAACTAGTAGAAAAAAATAAAGCTTTTATAAAGGATGGACACGTTGCAACTTACATCCCAGCTTTAGCTAAAGTTGATCCTAACCAATTAGGAGTTAGTATAGTTGATTTAAAAGAAAATAAAGCTTTTAATGCTGGAGATTCAAATGTTAGATTTGCTATAGAGAGTATTTCTAAAGTTCCTGTATTAATACTTGCAATTCTTGATAATGGTTTAGATTTTGTGTTTAGTAAAATTGGAACTGAACCTACAGGATTTCCTTTTAACTCAATTATGAATATGGAAATTAGACACGGTGAAAAACCTACTAACCCATTCGTTAATGCAGGTGCAATAGCAACAAACTCATTAGTAAAAGGTAAAGATTCAGACGAACGTTCAGCTAGGATATTAGACTTTTTCAAAAAAATAATGAATGATTCTAATATAACATTAGACACAGATATATACTTATCTGAAAAACGTACTGGAGATGTAAATAGATCTCTAGCATTCTATATGAAAGGTAATGATATAGCTGATTTTGATGTAGATGATGTTTTAGATTCTTACTTTAGACAATGCTCAATGCTAGTAACTGCTGAAGGTTTAGCTAATATGGGTGCAGTTTTAGCAAACAGAGGTATTTGCCCTTGGAATAATGAACGTCTTTTTGATGAAGAAGTAGCTACAATAGTAAAATCTTTAATGACTTCTTGCGGATTATATGATGAATCTGGTACTTTCTCAGTTCATATAGGGGTTCCTGCTAAAAGCGGAGTTGGTGGAGGAATATTAGTTGCTGTCCCTAACAAATGCGGTATAGGATTATTTAGTCCTGCATTAGATGTTCCTGGAAACAGTGTAGCTAGTATGAAACTTTTAAAAGATTTATGTACTGAATACGAATTAGATATCTTTAGATAACAAAAGAAAAAGGATGATGAATTTTTAAATTCATCATCCTTTTTTTATTTGTAAATTTCTAAGTATTTCTCTTTTAAATAATCTAAGAAGTATTTAGGATTTAATTCCTCACCACTTACTATTTTTATAATTTTACTAGGTGAATACATAGCTCCGTATTTGTGAACATTATCTTTAAGCCACTCTTTTACACCTAATAGTTCTCCATTTTCTATATCTTTATAAAGGTTTTTATACTGTTTAGTCATAGTGTATAGCATTTGCGCTCCATAAAGGTTTCCTAACGCATAACTTGGGAAGTATCCAAAAGAT
>NZ_JAMDLQ010000063.1:0-24175 GCF_024705715.1 Clostridium sp. LY3-2 | reverse complement strand
CATGACACAGTTCATGAAATGTGTAAAGATGAAGCTAGACACGGAAAAGCATTCAAAGGTTTATTAGAAAGATACTTCGCTTAATTTCAATATATTAAAAGACCCTAGATTAAATTCTAGGGTCTTTTTTGCGTATATAGAAAACTATAAATGAAAGCAATATATATTATTTAATTTGATAATTAAAGTAAAATATCATAAAAAATAAATCATTAACAATACTGAGGATGAAAGAATATATTATAGTGATTATTTTAAGGTGGTGAAATTATTGGAATATAAAAAAATAAGAATAAAGGAGGCAACCTTTGTTTCTTCTATGTATCCCGATAAAAATTTTAGTGATAAAGATATCCTTATAGTTGGTAGAAATCAAAAAGATGAATTAATAAACAGTTTAGATACTTTCATCAAATTTAATATACCAACTAAAAAAGGTAAGGTATACTCTGCAAAACTATGCGTTTTTTTAAAGGATATAAGTGATGAAAAGTTTGAATGTATACCCCTAAAGTTATACTATAATACAGAAAATTTTGATGCAAAGACTATTACTTATAGCACAGAGCCTAAATCAGTATTGATTAAAAATGATTTACTTGTATGTGATAAAGATAAAGAAAAATACATTCAAATTGATATAACAGATGTTGTTAAGAACTGGGAAGATGGTTCTAAAGAAAATTTTGGAATAAAAATTGTAACTAATGATTCAGAAAATATAAATAGGGTAGTATTTTCAAAACATGGTATAGATGAGGAAGCTTATATTTTATTAGAATATGATTTAAAAGAAGATATAGTTGAAATACCAAAAGAAGAGAAGAGAAATGAATTTGTTGAAAAAGAATACAATAAAAAACCTAGTCATAGCTGTAAACATGATAAATCTGATCACTGTAAAAAAGATCCATGCAGACATGATTGTTGCTGTGAGGGGCCAGTAGGGCCAGAGGGACCAGAAGGACCAAAAGGACCGCAAGGACCAAGAGGAGAATGCGGGCCAGAAGGACCACAAGGAAATCCAGGAGAACGTGGGAAGAGGGGGCCACAAGGTGAGATAGGACCAATAGGACCATGCGGAAAGAGAGGACCACAAGGGCAAGAAGGACCAGTAGGACCAGTAGGGCCACAAGGACCGCAAGGGCCACAAGGACCAGAGGGACCAAGAGGAATAAAAGGTTGCATAGGTGAAAAAGGAGATAAAGGAGAAAGAGGGGAAGAAGGACCTAAGGGAGATCCAGGTGACATAGGACCTAAAGGAGAGCAAGGACCAAGAGGTATACAAGGGGTTCAAGGTGAAATAGGACCTAAAGGAGATAAGGGAGACCCAGGTGATATAGGTCCTAAGGGAGATAAAGGAGATAAAGGAGATCCAGGAATAAAAGGAGATCCAGGTGAAAAAGGAGATATGGGACCTGTAGGACCCGAAGGCGAGATGGGTCCAATAGGTCAAAAGGGTGATAAAGGGGATAGAGGAGAACGAGGAGAGAAGGGAGATAAAGGAGATCCAGGAGAACGAGGCGAAAAAGGTGATATAGGACCAACAGGACTAAAAGGAGACCCAGGAGAAAGAGGACCGGAAGGACCAACAGGACCTCAAGGAAATAAAGGTGAAAAGGGAGATAAAGGAGAGAAAGGTGACAAAGGTGAACGCGGAGAACGTGGAGAGCGAGGACCTGAAGGAAGAAGAGGAGAAAAAGGACCAATAGGACCACAAGGTACTCAAGGTACCCAAGGAAATCAAGGTGAAATTGGACCTAAAGGAGAAAGAGGAGATGAAGGACCAATAGGACCAAAAGGTGATCCGGGGGAACGTGGAGAAGAAGGGCCAATAGGACCACAAGGAGATATAGGACCGGTAGGACCAGAAGGACCACAAGGAATAAGAGGCCCTATGGGACCAGAAGGACCAAAGGGAGATAAAGGGGAACGTGGAGAAAAAGGAGAAAGAGGTGAAGAAGGACCAGAAGGTAAGATAGGGCCACAAGGAGAAAGAGGAGAAAGAGGACCGGAGGGTAAAATAGGACCTAGAGGTCAAAAAGGAGAAGCAGGGCCTAGGGGACCAAAGGGAGATCCAGGTTGTATGGGTCAATCAGGATGTCCAGGACCAAAAGGAGAAAAAGGAGACCCTGGCTGTCAAGGTCCAAAAGGAGAAAGAGGAGAAAGAGGAGAAAAAGGAGATTCAGGATGCAGGGGACCAGAAGGTAAGAGGGGACCTAGGGGAGAAAAAGGAGATCCTGGTTGCCAAGGACCTCCAGGATGTAGTGAAACTAGAAATAATGCATATTTTATATCAGAAGGCTGCATTATAGTACCACCTAGAAGGTCTATACATTTTGAAGTTAATGCAGAATTAAATGGTAGAGATATAATTCATACAGAAGGTGAAAGTGAAATAATTTTAAGAAAACATGGAGTATATTTATTTAACTTTAATACTTCTGTAAGTAGCGAAAATAGAGGCGTATGTGAATTAAAATTGGTTAGTGAGCATAAACAATATGCTACATGCATAACAGATTTAATAAGACAAGATGTTCTATTAAATGTTAGTGGTACAGCTATAATTTCAGTAGGAGAGGAGCCTTTAAAAATAAAACTTATTAATGATAGTAAGTGTCCTGTTAATTTCTATTTTACAAGTATGACTATAGTTAAATTAGCATAAATATTTTAAGATATAGGGATGTTTATTTTAAATTAAACATCCCTTTACTTTTTAGAGTAAAAAAATCTTTTAATTATTTAAATTTATTTTAACAATGTTATGATTTAAAGAGTGATTAATTGATAAGAATATATAAAAAAGTTATAATTTAGTAAAGAATTAGAAAAGGAGGTAAATGCTATGAATATTTGGGTTATACTTGGATCTATTTTAATAGTTTTAAATATAATATTTTCTTTTTCAGTAATTTTTATTGAAAGGAAAGACCCTACAACAACTTGGGCTTGGCTTTTGATATTTATCCTTTTACCGGGTTTTGGATTTATAATATATCTTATACTTGGGCAAAACTTTAGTAGAGCTAAATTATTTAAAGAAAAGACAGTAATAGATAAATACAAAAAAGAAAAACTTCAAGAATCTTTAGAGGATCTTGAAGAAGGGGAAAATAATGGGGAGCAGTATTTTGATCTTAGAAAAATGAATTTTAATAATTGTGGTGCTAGATATACTAAGCAAAATAGTGTTGAAATCTTTGTAAATGGGGAAGATAAATTTAAGAGCCTGATAGAAGATATAAGAAATGCTAAAAAATATATCCACATACAATACTATATTTTTAGAAAAGATATATTAGGTAAAGAAATTATAGAAGAACTTGAAAAGAAGTTAGAAGAAGGTGTTGAAGTTAAACTACTTGTGGATAGTATGGGATCTTATGCTTTAACTAAACATAAACTAAAAAGGTACTTAGACCTTGGAGGTAAATTTGCTATATTTTTCCCAGGTATTTTGCCACATATAAATACACGTATTAATTATAGGAATCATAGAAAGATAGTTGTTATTGATGGGAAGTATGGATATGTTGGAGGATACAACGTAGGAAAAGAATACGTAAATTTAGATAAAAAAATAGGCTTTTGGAGAGATACTCATATCAGAATTAGAGGTAAAGCTGTAAATGATCTAAACGAAAGATTTTTATTAGATTGGTGCTATGCAGCTGATGAAGAAATAACATCTTTAGATAAGTATCTATATAAAGATGAAGAGGATTTAGACATAGAAAAAACAGTTGGAATTCAGATAGTAACAAGTGGACCAGACCACAACGAAGAATATATAAAAAATGCCTATATTAAAATGATTAATAATGCAAAGAAAAATGTATATCTGACTAGTCCATATTTCGTTCCAGATGAGCCTATGCTCGAAGCTATAAGGTTATCGGCGTTATCTGGGGTAGATGTTAGAATATTAATTCCAGGAAAACCAGACCACAAATTTATGCAATGGGCTGCAAGTTCTTATATTGAAAGTCTTTTAGTAGCTGGAGCTAGAGTGTATTATTACACTAATGGGTTTGTTCACGCTAAAACTTTAGTTGTAGATAGTGCTGTATCAAGTATTGGAACAGCTAATATGGATATAAGAAGCTTTAGTTTAAACTTTGAAGTAAATGCATTTATTTATGATGAGGAAATATCAAAAAACTGTGAAGAACAATTTATGAAAGATTTAAATTACTCAAAAGAAGTTACAGAAGAAGAATTTAAGAAGAGAAGTAATTGGTTAAAAATGAAGGAATCTGTTATTAGATTACTCGCACCAATCCTTTAATATGATATAATTATTTATATTAAAATTTGGAGGTTTCAGTAGATGTTTACTAAGGAAGAGCTATCAGTTATAAGTGAAGCATTAAAAATAGCAGATGCTAAGTATATGAAAGAAATAGAAGAAGGAAATAGAAATTTAGCTGTTTCTGCAAATAGAAAGCAAAAGAAACTTTGGCTTGTGCAAAATAAGCTTAAAAAGATAATGAGCGAAAGCAAGTAATAATAAAGGAGTGTTAAACTTATTAGTTTAGCATTCTTTTTTTGCATATGAGGCTTTATAGTATTTATTTATATTCAAAAAAAACTACACCATTGTTACGAAATATTATTGGTACAAGGGATTTTCGCTATATTGCTATAAATTTTTGATATTTTGGACAAGTATAAATTGTTAAGACAAGCTACTCAAAAAAAGATAAAAGTAGACAAGTAAAAATAAGAAGGACAAGCTATTAATATATACTTATATTAGGGGTTACTTTAAGAAAAATTAAATTACTTTTACACAAAAAATAGAACTTATTAAATTAGATAAAATAGTATGTTTTTCATAAGATCCTTCGTAAATATATAAGAACCAATTTAAATAAACTTGCAGATATTTTGTAGCAACACTTCTAAATTTTCTAAGCCATCTTCTTAAATTCAATATAAAATCAGAACAATTATTAAGTAAAGTTTCACCTTCTTCTTTAGAAATTTCTAATTCCTTCTTTTTATGAAGAGCGTAGTTTAATTTTTTTGATACAAGGTAAGAAAACCTATCTTTTCCTGGCAGGAAATAAGTATTAAATATAGGATTAAACTCATTTAATAAATTCTCTATAGATTCTTTTGTAGGGCTCATAGAATCAAAGGATATCTTAGCTAGAGAATAATTGTTTTTATTGATAGTAGTAGCTACGAATATATTTTTTCTTCTAGAAATAGTGCAAACGGGAGGAGTCTTTTGCCCCTTAAAATTTTCTAAGAATTTAGTATGTCTCATAGCTGTAACTATATGAGTTCTTCTTGAATCTGTATAAGTTCCAATATGCTTTAGTATCTTGTGTCGCCACCTAAAAGAAGTTTCTATACAAATATTTAATCTATCTGCGCAATCTCTTATAGTAGCACCAGATAACATAAGACGAGTATATTTATCCCAAAGTTCTACACTCTTTCTAGTGTTATGCCAAACAAGCCCAGTTCCTTCGTTAAAGGTTTTAAGACAATCCTTGCATTGATACCTTTGGACGCATCTATATTTACCGTATTTAATAAAGTGTTTTGAATCACAATGGGGACAAGTAGATGTATGTACCATAATCTCACCTCGAAAAATTTTGATTTTTTTAGTTATTTTGATTATGGACATAAAAAAATGCCTTTATTCAGGTGATTTTATTAAAATACCAACAAAGAAGCAAAACAATCTTGTAGTGGAAGTTAAAATTACTATGGAGGTAGTGATACTAGAGTAAAATTCAAATTATAAAGTGCATTTTAAGTTTTGGTGCTTTTATTTATATTTACAAATCTTTATAAAAGTATTAAAATAATAAAAATTACAGAAAATTACTGACAAATAAATAAAAATATGATATTATTATAAAAAATTCATTTTAGGAGGAAGAAAATGGTAGAGTTAAATAGAAATTATATAGCAAAATTTTATAACTTTTTTTACTTTATATTCTGGGGCTTTTATTTTAGCGCTGGCTATTTATTCTGCACAAAAAAATATTTTTCTAAAATGAGCGAAAATTACAGTTGATGTATAATCATCATAACTTTTAAGAGAATAGTATTATAAATTTTTGATACTTAGAAGAGCTCAAATTATTTTGGGCTCTTTTTTTATAATATGGCTTAGGCCAATTATTCAATAAATATATTTCGAGAGGGGCTATAAAAATGATAGTTATTTTAAAACCAAAAACGAGTGAGGAAGAAATTAAAAGGCTAACAGACGAATTACAAGTAGAAGGGGTAGAGGTAAACCCTGTTATAGGAAAAGATATAATTATCTTAGGACTTGTAGGAGATACAAGTAAAATTGATAAAGACAGAATAGAAGCAAATAAGAACGTAGAAAAGGTTATGCACGTTCAAGAACCTTTCAAAAAGGCAAATAGAATGTTTCATCCTGAAAAGACTATTGTAGATATAAATGGTCAAAAAATAGGCGGGAAAAAGATAGCTTTAATTGCAGGGCCTTGTTCTGTTGAATCTAGAGATCAAATTTTAGAAGTTGCAAATTCTGTTAAGAAATGTGGGGCAAATTTCTTAAGAGGAGGAGCATTTAAACCTAGGACATCACCTTACAGTTTCCAAGGTTTAAAATATGATGGGTTAGATTTATTAAAAGAAGCTAGAGAAGAAACAGGACTTCCTATAGTAACAGAAATAATGTCACCTTATGATATTGAAGTGTTTGAAAGAGATGTAGATATAATTCAAGTTGGAGCTAGAAATATGCAAAACTTCGATCTTTTAAAAGAACTTGGTAGATTAAATAAACCAATACTTTTAAAGAGAGGCTTATCATCAACTATAGAAGAATGGCTTATGTCAGCTGAATATATTATGGCTGGAGGAAACGAAAATGTTATCCTTTGTGAAAGAGGGATAAGAACATTTGAAACTTACACTAGAAATACTTTAGATTTAAGCGCAATACCAGCTATTAAAAAGTTAAGTCACTTGCCAGTTGTAGTAGACCCTAGCCACTCAGCAGGTAAAGCTTGGATGGTTGAAGATTTATCAAAGGCTGCTGTTGCTATAGGGGCTGACGGACTTATTATAGAAGTTCATAACAACCCAGCTAAAGCTTTATGTGATGGTCAGCAATCAATAAAACCTTCAGAATACGAAGAATTATTAAATAAATTAAGACCTATTGCAGAAGCAGTAGGAAGAGAAATATAAGCTTATTAAAGAGTTATTAAAATTTTAATGATACAATATAGTCATTAATAATTTCTTTTGCTCTTTTAAAACTTTTAAAAGAGCAAAAAGAGATACCTAAATTTAAGTTTGGAGGTATTTACTTTTGAGAACGCTTAAGGTGAATTTAAAAGAAAATTCTTATGATATAAAAATAGAAAAAGGAATATTAAAATCTTTAGGAAAAGAAGTTAAAGAAGTTTTTAATGGCGAAAAGATATTTATAATAACAGATGAAAATGTTGATAAATACTATGGAACTTTAGCAAAAAATTCTTTAGAACAAGAAGGATTTAAAGTAGAAAAACTAGTTTTAAAGCCAGGAGAAGAAACTAAATCTTTTGAAACTATGCCTAAAATTTATGATAGATTATTAGATTTTAAATTAACTAGAAAAGATTTAATAATAACTTTAGGAGGCGGAGTTATAGGAGATATAGGAGGCTTCAGTGCAGCATCATTTTTAAGAAGTGTACCTTTTATACAAGTACCGACTTCACTTTTAGCTCAAGTTGATAGCAGTGTTGGAGGTAAAGTTGGAGTTGATTTACCTAGAGGTAAAAACTTAGTCGGGGCATTTTATCAACCGAAGAAGGTTATAATAGATCCTTTAGTTTTAGAAACTTTAGAAGATAGATTTTTTAGAGATGGAATGGCAGAAGTTATTAAGTATGGATTTATACGATCAAAGGATCTTTATTTAAAACTTCTAAAACTAGATTCAAAAGAAAAACTTATGGAAAACATAGAAGATATAATATATGAATGCTGTGATATAAAGAGAACTATAGTTGAAAGAGACGAAAAAGACTTAGGTGAAAGAATGGTATTAAACTTTGGACACACTTTAGGTCACGCTATAGAAAAATACTATGGTTTTAATAAATACACTCACGGAGAAGGTGTAGCTATAGGGATGTATAATATAGCAAAGCTTTCAGAGGAAAAAGGTTTAGTATCTGAAAATTATAAGGACTTAATTAAAGAGATTTTAATTCAAAATGGTCTGCCTTTTAATGTTAGTATAGATGAAAAAGAAGAGATAATAGAAGCTATCTCTTTAGATAAAAAGAATATGGGAAGTACTCTTAAAGTAATCATAATGAAATCACTTGGAAATGCTGAAGTTTATGATACTACTATAGATTTTTTTAGGTAGGTGAAATATTTTTGGGAAATTACAAAATTTATAATAAAAAGTTAGATGGATGTGTAAATATTCCACCTTCAAAAAGTATGGCACACAGAGCAGTTATCTGTGCAAGTTTAGCAGAAGGTGAAAGCATAATAGAAAATATAGATTTATCAGACGATATAATATCTACAATTAACGGAATGAAAGAGTTTGGAGCAGATATTAAAATAGATAAAGATAAACTTATAATAAAAGGAATAACAAACCTTAATAGAGAGTTTAAAGGTAATAGAATAATAGATTGTAATGAATCAGGTTCTACTTTAAGATTTTTGATTCCAATAGGTTGTCTCTTCTCTTCAGAAAATAATTTTATAGGAAGGGGAAACTTAGGGAAAAGGCCGTTAGATACTTTTTATGATATCTTCAATCTTCAAGGACTAAAATATTCTTTTAATAGTGAAAAGCTAGATTTAAAAGTGTTAGGAAAATTAAAACCCTCTGAATTTAATGTACCTGGAAATATAAGTTCTCAATTTATAACAGGTTTATTATTTGCACTTCCTCTTTTAGATGGAGATTCTAAAATAATAATAAAAACAGAAACTGAATCTAAAGGATATATAGATTTAACTTTAAAAGCACTTAAAGATTTTGGGATAGAAATAATAAATAAAGATTATAAAGAGTTTATTATAAAGGGAAATCAAAAATATAAACCTAGAAATTACAGAGTAGAGGGTGATTATTCAAGCGGAACTTTCTTCCTTTGCGCTGATGCTATAGGAAATAATGTTTTATGTAAAGATTTATTAAAAGACTCTCTTCAAGGAGATAAAGGTGTTATAGATGTGTTAACTAAGATGGGCGTAGAATTTAATATAACAAATAATGAAGTTATAGGAAAAGCAGCTAAAACTAAGGGAATAATTATAGATGCATCTAGCATACCAGATGCAATTCCAGCTTTATCTGTAGTAGCTTGCCTTTCAGAAGGAAAGACAGAAATTATAAATGCTAAAAGGCTTAGAATAAAAGAGTGTGATAGATTAAGTGCTATAGTTAAAGAACTTAAAAAACTTGGTGGAAATCTTGAAGAAAAAGAAGATAGTATAATTATTTATGGAATAGAAGAATTTCAGGGAGGTTCTATAGTTTGGAGTCATAGAGATCACAGGATTGCTATGATGCTTTCAATTGCAGGAACTAGATGCAAAAATCCTATTATAATAGAAGATATAGAATGCGTTAGTAAATCATATCCTAAATTCTTTGAAGATTTTAAGGCGTTAGGAGGTAAGATAGATGAGTAGTTGTTTTGGAAAAGATTTAAAATTATCTCTTTTTGGAGAATCTCACGGTGTAGGGATAGGAATCACAATAGATGGACTTCCAGCTGGGTTTGAGATTGACTTAGAGGAAGTAGAATTTGAAATGGCAAGAAGGGCACCTGGAAAAAGTAAACTTCAAACTTCTAGAAAAGAAGGGGATAAAGTTGAAATTTTAAGTGGTATATTTAACGGAAAGACTACAGGAACGCCTATTTGTGGAATTATAAGAAATAAAGATACAAGGTCTAAAGATTATGGTAAATTAAAAGATTTAATGAGACCTGGGCATGCTGATTACACTGGTACTATAAGATATTCTGGTTTTAATGATTTTAGAGGTGGAGGGCATTTTTCAGGTAGGATAACTGCACCTTTAGTATTTGCAGGGGCTATTTGTAAGCAGATTCTTAAAAGTAAAGGGATAGAAATAGTTTCTCATATAAAAAGTATAGGTGAAATAGAAGATAAAAGCTTCGACTATACTTCTATAGATACAAAGTCTTTAGAAAGTTTAAAATATAAAGAATTACCTTTTTTAAATGAAGATTTAGAAAAATTAGCAGAAGAAGAGATAATAAATGCAAAATCTTCTTTAGATTCTGTTGGTGGAGTAGTAGAGACAGCTATAGTAAATGCTTTTGCTGGAATCGGAGATCCCTTTTTTGACTCAGTAGAATCTACATTAGCTCACCTTCTATTTTCAATCCCAGCTGTAAAGGGAGTAGAGTTTGGAGAAGGGTTTAATATGACTAAGATGAGAGGCTCTAAGGCTAACGATGAGATTTATTATGATGAAAATAATGAAGTTCTAACTAGAACTAACAACAACGGCGGAGTTTTAGGAGGCATAACAAACGGGATGCCTATAGTTTTTAAAACAGCTATAAAACCTACAGCATCTATATCTAGAAAGCAAAATACAATAAATATCGGTACTATGGAAAATGAAGAATTAGTTATAGAAGGAAGACACGACCCTTGTATTGTAGGAAGAGTTATACCAGTTATAGAGAGCGCTTGTGCTATATGTATGATAGAGCTTATGAAAGGAAGATTTGAATGGATGCTTTAGAAGGCTATAGAAAAAGAATAGATGAAATAGATAGTGAAATTACAAGATTATTTGAAGAGAGAATGGATGTAGTTTTAAAAGTAGCTGAATATAAAAGAAAAAACAACTTAGAGATTTTTCACAAAGGAAGAGAAGAGGTTGTTATAAAGAAAAATATAGATAGGCTAAAAAATAAAGACTACGAAAGAGAAATAGAAAAGTTTTATAATAGCCTTATGGAAGTTAGTCGTGAACTTCAAGGAAGAAAGCTAAATAGAGAAAAGGAAAATTTAGATATAAAAGAATTTAAAATAAATGAAGAAGATATTATAGGATTTCAAGGAGTTTTAGGATCTTTTAGTGAAGAGGCTTTAATAGAGTATTTTGGAGAAAACACAAAATCAAAATCTTATGAAACCTTTGAAGATGTTTTTAAAGGGATAGATAAAGGTGAAATTAAATATGGAATTTTACCTGTAGAGAATTCCTGTACAGGAGGAATATCAGAAGTTCATGATTTACTTATAAAATATGATTTTCATATAGTTGGAGAAGAGAGCATTAAAATATCTCATAATCTTTTAGGGGTTAAAGGAAGCAGTTTAAAAGATATAAAAGAAGTTTACTCTCACGCTCAAGGATTTAGCCAAAGTTCTGACTTTTTAAAAGAACATAAGGATTTACTTCTTATACAATTTAAAAACACAGCTATATCTGCTAAAAAAGTAATGGATTCAAAAGATAAAACCCTTAGTGCAATAGCATCTAAAAGGGCAGCAGATATTTATAATTTAGATATATTAAAAGAAGGAATAAATAATCTAGACAGTAACAAAACTAGATTTATAATAGTAGCTAAAGAACTTTTAAAATCTAAAGACAGCAACAAAGTAAGTGTTGTTTTCTCACTAGAAGATAAACCAGGTACTCTTTATAAACTTCTTAAATATTTTTCTGAAAATAATATAAATATGAGTAGAATAGAGTCAAGACCTACTAAAAACGAGGCTTGGAAATACTATTTATATATAGATTTTGAAGGTGGACTTTATAATTTTGGAGTATTAAAGGCTATAGATTTAATAAAACTTAATAGTCAATACTTTAAATTACTAGGTTGGTATAAGAAAGGAATATAGATTATGGAACTTTACGGTTTAGTTGGAGAAAAGTTATCTCACTCACTATCTCCAGAAATTCATAAAGAAATATTCAAAAAATTAAAAATTAAAGGTGATTATTGCCTTTTTGAAGTGCCAAAAGAGAGGATTAAAAGCCTTGAAAATTCGATTAAAACCCTGTCTATTAAAGGGGTTAATGTAACTATACCTTACAAAGAAGAGGTTATTAAAAGTTTAGATAAAATTTCAGATGAAGCTAAAAAAATCGGTGCTGTAAACACTATTGTTAATAAAAAAGATATATTAATAGGATATAATACTGATTACTATGGTTTTAAATATATGTTAGAGTGGAAAAATATAACCTTAAAAGATAAAAATGTGGTAGTTCTTGGAACTGGCGGTGCTAGTAAAGCTGTAGTTACATATGCTATAGACCAAAATGCAAAAAATATTTATTTAGTTAGTAGAAAAAATAAAGAGTATTCTATTTTAAATGATAAAATAGAAATTATTGATTATAATAAATTAAAAGATATAAAAGGAGATGTAATTATAAATACAACTCCTGTGGGAATGCATCCAAATACTGAAGCTTCACCTGTTTCAAAAGAAGTAATTAAAAATTACGAAGCTTTAGTAGACCTTATTTATAATCCTACAGAAACTTTATTTTTAAAATACGGAAAAGAGTTAAATAAAGTTACAGTGCATGGTCTTATGATGCTTGTAGGTCAAGCTGTTAAAGCTGAGGAAATTTGGCAAGGTAAAAAAATTGATGAAGAAGTTATACTAGATATCTATAAAAATTTAGAAAAAAGATTTTCTTAAGAGGTGTTATTATGAATGATAAAATCATCCTAATAGGAATGCCAGGGTGTGGCAAAACTACTATAGGTAAAGTATTAGCTAGAGAATTAAATTATAACTTTTACGATATGGATGAATACATTGAAGAAAGAAACAATAAGACGATAAAAGAGATCTTTAACAAATCTGAAGAAGAATTTAGAAACCTTGAGACAAAAGCCTGCGAAGAACTTATAAATAAAAAACGAGTTGTTATTTCAACTGGTGGCGGGGTAATAACTAGAGATAAAAACGTTGAGATTTTAAAAGATGGTATAATAGTTTTTATCAATAGACCTTTAAGTATGATTTTAGAAGATGTAGATGTTTCAAATAGACCACTTTTAAAAGGTGGAAAAGAAAGACTTTATAAGCTATACGACGAGAGATTTTTAAAATATAGAAAAGCCTCTCATATTGAGATAGTTAATGAAGGTTTTCTAAGGGATACTATAGATAAATTAGAAGAAGAACTTAAAGGGAGGATTAAGGAGTAGATATTTATGAAAGTGATGGTTATTAATGGACCAAATCTAAATATGTTAGGAATTAGGGAAAAGGGCGTTTATGGAGAGGAAACTTTCGATGATTTAATAAAATACATCAAAGAAGAAGGGGAAAAATCAGGACACCAAATTGAGTTTTTCCAAAGTAACATAGAAGGTGAAATAATTAATTCCATCCAAAGGGCATATTTTGAAAACTTTGATGGTATAGTGATAAATCCAGGTGCTTATACCCACTATAGCTATGCTATACATGATGCTATTAAAGGAAGCAACATAAAAACTGTAGAGGTTCATATTTCTAATATTCACACTAGAGAAGAATTTAGAAAAGTATCAGTTACAGCAAGTGCATGTATAGGACAGATATCGGGGTTTGGCTTTTACGGATATATAATGGGGCTAAATGCATTAGAAAATGCGTTAAAGTAGTGCTTAGATTTATAGTAGGTTAAGTAGGGCAGAAGGAGAATTGATTTTAATTTTAGTACTATATGTAGTTTAGGAGGAAGAAAAATGATTATAGTAATGGATCCAAATGCTAGTATGGAAGACATAAATAAAGTAAGTAGCTGCTTAGAATTAAATGGACTTAGAGTGAATTTATCAAAAGGTGATTCACATATGATAGTTGGAGTTATTGGGGATGCTTCAAAATTAGATTCTAATAAACTTTTAAGATTTGATGGAGTACAAAAAATAGTAAAAGTAGAAGAACCTTTTAAAAAAGCCAACAGATTATTTAAGCCAGATGATACTATAGTAGACGTAAATGGTATGAAAATAGGTGGAGGAAATCTTGGGATTATGGCAGGACCTTGTTCTGTTGAAAGCGAAGAGCAAATTATTGAAATAGCAAAAGACGTTAAAGCATCAGGTGCAAACTTCTTAAGAGGGGGAGCATTTAAACCTAGAACTTCTCCTTATAGTTTCCAAGGGTTAGAACTTGATGGATTAAAACTATTAAAGAAAGCTAAAGAAGTTACAGGATTACCTATAGTTACTGAACTTATGTCTACAGATTACATAGATGATTTTGTAGAAAATGTTGACGTTATACAAATTGGGGCAAGAAACATGCAAAACTTTGATCTTTTAAAGCAACTTGGAAAAACAGATAAACCAGTTCTTTTAAAGAGAGGTTTATCATCAACAATAGAAGAATGGCTTATGTCAGCTGAATATATTATGGCTGGAGGAAACGAAAATGTTATCCTTTGTGAAAGAGGGATAAGAACCTTTGAAACTTATACTAGAAACACTTTAGATTTAAGTGCTATTCCAGTAGTTAAAAAATTAAGTCATTTACCTGTTATAGTTGATCCAAGTCACGCTGCTGGATACTGGTATCTAGTAGAGCCTTTAGCAAAGGCAGCTATTATGGCTGGTGCAGATGGTCTTATGATAGAAGTTCATAATGACCCTAAAAATGCACTAAGTGATGGGCAACAATCAATAAAACCAGAAAACTTTGATGATCTTATGAAAAAGATAAAAAAAATAGCGGAGTTTGAAGGAAAAACTATATAAAAGGGTAAAAAATTTGGGGGGCTATATATGAAAATTGTTATTGTTGGGCTTGGTGTAATCGGTGCTTCTTTTGGTATGGGACTAAAAGAAGCTGGTTACACAGAAGTGTATGGTATTGATAAAAATGTAAAAACATTAGAAAAAGCTAAAAAAATTGGTATAATAAAAGAAGGATATACTAATGGGGAAGAAATAATAAAAGTAGCAGACCTTATTATTGTTTCAATATATCCTAAATTAATAGAAAATTTTATAAAAAGTAACATCAAAAACTTTAAAGATGGAACTGTTATAACAGATGTAACTGGAATAAAGGAGATGTTTATAGATAATATACTAAATATATTACCAAAAAATATCGATTTTGTTTTCGGGCACCCGATGGCAGGAAGAGAAAAAAAAGGTATAAACTATGCATCTAGTGATGTATTTAAGGGGGCAAATTACATTATTACTCCTACTTTTAAAAATAAAGAGGAGAATATAACTTTAATCCAAAATATTGCATATGAATTAGGATTTAAAAGAGTAAAAAGGATAAGTAGTAAAAAACATGACGAAGTTATTGCATTTACAAGTCAACTTCCTCACGCAATTGCAGTAGCACTTATTAATAGTGATATAGAAGGAAGAGATACAGGTGCATTTATTGGTGATAGTTACAGAGATTTAACTAGAATTGCTAATATTAACGAAGAGCTTTGGAGCGAACTTTTTATTGGAAACAAAAATAATTTACTAGAATGTATGGACAAATTCAATGAAGAGTTTAAAAAGGTTAGATTAGCTATAGAAAAATCAAATGAAGAATCATTAAAAGATATGTTTAAAAAATCTACTTACAGACGAGAAAATTTAGATGATTTATAGTCTTATTTTATAATGTGGATCTTTAAAGAGGGTGTGGAAAGGATTTTCTATGCTCTTTTATTAACAAATTTTTTAATGGGGTTTGAAAACCTTTAATAGGTTTAGTGTAAATTATGCACACATGGAGGGATACGGATGAGAAGAATTAACGAAGTTTTAGAAGTTCTTATTGAATTAGAAAAAAAAGGTGAAAAAGGAATATCAGCTAAAGTTTTAAGTGAGAAGATGAGTTTAGATAGAGCTACTGTAAGTAGGTATTTAAATAACTTATACAAAGAAGGCGCTGTTTCAAAGATAGAAGGAAGGCCCGTCTTGTATGTAGTTAAAGGAGAAGAAAGCTCTAAAAACGAGATAATAGAAGGCTCTAAAGATAAAGAGAAATTAAATAATAGCTTAGATAGGCTTGTAGGTGCAGATGCTTCACTTGGAGTTCCTATCCAGCAAGCAAAGGCAGCTGTTTTATATCCACCAACAGGACTTCATACTTTAATCTTAGGAGAAACTGGGGTAGGTAAATCTATGTTTGCCGAAGCTATGTATGATTTTGCAAAAGAATCTAAGGTTTTAGATGCAAATTCTCCTTTCGTAAGGTTTAACTGCGCCGATTATGCAGATAACCCTCAGCTTGTAATTGCACAGATTTTTGGAGTTAAAAGAGGGGCTTACACAGGTGCTGATAAAGATAGAGATGGTCTTTTAAAGCAAGCCGATTCAGGTATATTATTTTTAGATGAAATACACAGACTATCGCCGCAAGGGCAAGAAATGCTTTTTACATTTATAGATAAGGGGCAGTTTAGGCCACTTGGTGATACAGAAAATTTAATTAAGGTAGATGTTCAGATAATTGCTGCAACAACAGAAGATCCAAAATCATATCTTCTAAAAACTTTTACTAGAAGAATACCTATGACTATAACGCTTCCTCCTTTAAGAGAAAGAAGCCTTGGTGAAAGGTATAAACTTTTAGAAGAGTTTATAAAAGCAGAATCTAAAAGATTAGGTGAGAGCATTTACTTTAATAGAAATGCTCTCATTTCATTTTTATTATATGAATGTTCAAACAATATAGGACAATTAAAAAGTGATATACAATTAGCTTGTGCAAAGGCGTTTTTAAATTATAAATCAAACAATAAAAGTATTATTATAGTAGAACAATCTGACCTTCAAGGTGCTGTTAAAAGAGGAATAATGAAATTAAAAGAACATAGAAACGAAATAGATAAGTTATTCCAAAACCTTGATGAAGTAATAAAATTCTCTTATAAAGATAAGGGAGAAAAAGAAATAGAAAAAGATAATGAAAGCGTGTATTCAGGAAACGAGCAGGATTTATTTTATTCAGTAATAGAAAATAAATTAGAAAAGCTTAAAAATAAAGGTTTAAAAGAAGATGAAATAAAAGAAATTTTAAATGTTGATATAGAAGATTATTTTAGAAAATATATGAGTAGCCTAGATGGAAGCTTTAGAAAAGAAGAAATAAGTAAAATAGTCAGTAGCAAAGTTGTAGATATAGCAGAAAAAGCTGTAAACTACGCAGCTAAAAAGCTTCATAGAGAATATGATGATAAAATTTATTTTGGATTAGCACTTCACCTTCAAGGAAGTATAGAAAGGCTTTTAAACGGGGATAAAATATATCACCCTAAGCTTAATTCTATTAGAAGTGAATACAAAGATGAGTTTATGGTAGCTATGGAAGTATCTAAAATGATAGAAGATGCTTATGGAGTAGAAGTTCCTTTAGATGAAATAGGCTATATAACTATGTTTTTAAAAGATACTTCAAAGGAACTAGAAAAAGAAAGAGAAAACAGAGTTGGAGTTTTAGTTATAATGCACGGTGAGTCAACAGCTAGCAGTATGGTTAAAGTTTCAAACAAACTTATAGGGGAAGAATACGTTGAAGCTTTAGATATGCCTTTATCTATGAAAGCTGAAGATATGCTTAAAATAGTTAGAGAAAAAGTTAAAGAATTAGATAAAGGAAAAGGCGTAATAATTTTAGCAGATATGGGATCTTTAGTTAATTTTGGCGATATAATTAAAGAAGATACTGGTATAAATATTAAAACAGTAGATATGGTTACAACTTTAACTGTTATAGAAGCTGGAAGAAAAGCTCTTATAGGAAGAGATATAGATTCTATTTATAGAGCTTGTAAAAATTTAAATACATTTGGTTTAAAGATAGAAAAAGAAACTAAAGAGAAAAAAGGCTTAGCTATAATTACAACTTGCTTTACAGGGGAAGGTTCTGCTGAAAAGATAAAGAAAGTAATTGAAGAAAATATCATAGCAGGGGATAAGGTTAAAGTAATCCCAGTTGATATAATAGATAGTGAAAAGTTTCATAAAAATATAGAAGAGCTTAAAAATGAATATAACATAATTGCAATAGTTGGTACTGTAAATATGAATGTTTATGATATCCCATTTATAACTTTCCCAGAACTTTTAGGTGGAAATGGATTAGAAGTTATAAATTCTACTATAGTTGAAGAAATAAATTATAGTAAAGTAACTGAATCTTTAAAAAGCCAAATAAAAGAATTAGATGCCTATAAATTAAGTGAAGATATAAAAAATGCTATTAAAAGTATAGAAGATAACTTAGATATAAAAATCGAAAAGAATGCAAAGCTTGGGGTCTTTATGCATTTATGCTTCCTAGTAGATAAACTACACAAAAAAGGAAAGGAAACTCCTTTTGTAGGGTTAAATGAATATAGAAACGAGCATAACAAAGATTTTATTTTAATAAAGAATAGTTTAAAGATTTTAGATGACACTTATAAAATAAATATTGGAGATAACGAAATTGCATACATCGTAAAGATGGTTTTAAATAATAGTGATTCAAAAGAATAAAATTAAATTAACATAGTGTGTACACGTTTTACACACAGGAATTCAGTAGTTTTCACAAAAAATCACCTAAAATAGAGGGTTTTTATAGTTAGTGTGTAGGAAAAAACTTGGCATGATAATTGCTTTAATATAATTGCATACAAATTTAAAATGAAAGAGGTTGTTAAAATGGAAGAAATCATAATGAATTTAATAATGCATAGTGGAGAAGCAAGAAGTTACGCAATGGAAGCAATGGCAGATGCAAAGGGTGGAGATATAGAAGGAGCTAGAGAAAAAATAACTAAAGCTTCAGAGCAATTAACAGAGGCACATCATTCACAAACTGCTTTAATTCAAGGAGAAGCTGGTGGAAACAAAGCTGAGTTCTCATTATTATTAATGCATGCTCAAGACCACCTAATGACTACAATGACTTTAAAAGATATCGCATCAGAAATAATTGATATCCACGAAAAATTACAAGCTAAATAATTTAAAATGTATTATAGTGTTCGATTTATATATAAAGAGCTGTTATGAAGTTTCATAACGGCTCTTATTATTTTTTTTAAAATAATAAATTCAATAGAGTTTACTAGTGTGTATATTATTAAAATAAATAATATTGTATATAATGGATAAATTTAGACACACAGTTACAAACTGTGCAATTTGAGAATCTTTTTTATGAACGAAGTGTGCATTAGATTAAAAAAGTCTTAAAACCTAGTTATATCAATGGTTTTAACTTAATTAAAAAAGTTATAAAAACTTGGCATGGGACTTGCTATAAATATAAGTGCAATATTAAAACCTTTTCAAAAGAAACTAGTAACGTATAAAAAGGAGGAAAACACAATGGACAAATTTATGAAGTGGATGGAAGATCATTTCGTTCCAATCGCATCAAAAATTGGAGCACAAAGACACTTAGTGGCAGTAAGGGATGGTTTCGTAACTATCATGCCATTAGTAATTGCAGGATCATTTGCAGTACTTATTAATAACTTAGGTTTTGAACCTTATCAAAACTTTATGAATTCAATACTACCAGCTAACTGGAAAGATTTCGGAGGTAGTATTTGGAATGTAACATTCGGACTTATGTCACTACTTATTGTATGCACAATATCATATAACTTAGCTAAGAGCTATGACAAAGATGGTATGGCAGCATCAGTAGTATCACTTGCATCATTTATGGTATTAAACCCACAATTAATCTTCGACAAAGTAGCTACTTACAGAGTTGATGAATTTGGTGCAAAAGGAATATTTGTCGCAATTATCGTTGCTTTAGTTGCAACTGAGATTTTTGTTAAACTAGTTGGAAATCCAAAACTAGTTGTTAAAATGCCTGATGGGGTTCCACCAGCAGTAGCAAAATCTTTCGCAGCTTTATTACCTTCAATAATTGTATTAGTAATAGCAACAGCTATAAGATTTATCTTTGTTGGTATTGGTATAGATAACGTATTCGATTCAGTTTATGAAGCAATTCAAAGACCATTACAAGGAGCACTAGGAAGTTTTGGTGGATTAATTATATTAATATTAATGCAACAAATAATCTGGTTCTTTGGATTACATGGTTCTAACATATTAGCGCCAGTAATAAACGCAGTTTTATTACCATTATTATTAGAAAACTCAAAAGCTTTAGAAGCAGGAGCTGTTCCAACTCACATAGTTAACAGCCAATTCTTAGATTCATATATAAATATGGGTGGATCAGGAACTACAATCGCTCTACTTATAGCTATATTTATAGCAGGTAGAAGATCAAAACAACAAATGACTATAGCAAAACTTGCTATAGCACCAGGATGCTTTAATATTAATGAACCAGTTATATATGGTATGCCATTAGTATTAAACCCAATATTCCTAATTCCATTTATATTAGCACCACTAGCTTCTGGATGTATAGCTTACTTCTTAACAGTTATAGGCTTCGTACCACCAGTAAGTATAGCAGTTGGTTGGACAACTCCACCAATATTAGGTGCAATGCTTTCTACTAACTCAATAATGGGTGCAGTAGTTGCAGCAATTTGTTTAGTAGTAGCAATATTAATTTACTTACCATTCGTAAAAATTGCTACTAATCAAGAATTACAACAAGAAGGCCTATAATAATATTTTTTTCTAACTACTCAAATAGAGGCTTCGCACTAGTTTAGTGCGAAGCCTCATTAATTTATTTATTATTTTTTTCTTTATATTCAGCTATAAGTTCGTAAATAGTTTTTGATGTAGTATCTTTTAAAGTATATCCTAAAAGCTTAAGTGTTTCTTCTAGGTTTTCTACAGAAGAAGTTTCAATCTCTATATAAGGGAAAGGGCAAAAAGCCTTATCGTTTATATCTATTTCTATTAAAGAATGATTTAATCTGTAGCTTTCTCTATATTTTTTAATAGATTCAGTAAGCTCTAAACCTAAAGATTTATAAATACCTTCTGCCATAGTTTTATCTAAAGCTATAGTTTCGTATTCTTCCATTTCTTTAAAAGTTCCTTGAGATAGCATTTTTTTAGTAGTTAGATAAATTACTTCTTTATTATTTAATTTATCAAAGACAGTTCTAATTCTAGCATAGCCCTTTACTTTTCTAAGTCTCATATCAGAAAAATCATAAAGGTCATTTATTTGATCTTCAGATTTAACTAGTTTAGCACCTAAATTTTTAAGCTTATTTCTTATATCATCTACATCGATATCTATTACTCTAGTTTCTAATTCTTTACACATATTACATTCCTCCTAAAAGTTTTATATAGTATAATTTTATAGCTATAAATAGTAAAAATAAAGAAAATATAAAGATTAAGTTAAGGAATTGTTCAGATATTATGAACAAACTGTAAATAAAACGATAAATGTATTAACAATGTTAAATATAATGTATAGAATGTTAAATGTAATAACTAAAGAATATATTTTTGGAGGATACATAATTGAACATATTTATAACTATATCAGGTCTAATTGGTGGATTAGGGTTATTCTTATACGGTATGAAGCTAATGGGAGACGGCTTAGAAAATGCAGCTGGAGACAAGCTTAAGTCAATAGTTGAAAAAGTTACAAGCAATAGGTTCATAGGAGTTGCAATAGGTGCCTTTGTCACAGCAATAATACAAAGTTCATCAGCAACTACAGTAATGGTAGTAAGTTTTGTTAATGCTGGAATTATGAATTTAATTCAAGCAACAGGTGTAATCATGGGTGCAAATATTGGTACTACAATAACAGCACAAATGGTATCTTTAGATTTAGAATCTGTAGCACCTTTCGTTATTGGAATTGGGGTTTTCATACTTTTAATTGCAAAAAGTAAGAAAAATAGAGATATAGCAAATATACTTCTAGGATTTGGTTTATTATTCTTAGGAATGGGATTAATGTCAGATGCTATGAAGCCACTTGCAGAGTCAGATTTATTTAGAGAATTCGTATTCTTAGTTGGAAATAATCCAGTGCTTGGATTACTTGCAGGTGTAGTTATGACAGCGGTTATCCAAAGTTCATCAGCAACTACAGGAATACTTATAGCACTTGCATCAACAGGTGAAATAGGATTAAACGTAGCACTTCCTATAATTCTTGGAAGTAATATCGGTACTTGTATAACAGCAATACTTGCATCAATAGGTGCAAACAAGATAGCTAAAAAAGCAGCAGGTATCCATTTAGCATTTAATATAATTGGAACTTTAATATTCTTACCATTTGTAGGATTATTAGTAGATGTAGTAACAAAGATGAGTCCAGATAGTATAGTTAGACAAATAGCAAATGCGCACACTATATTTAATATAGTAGTAACATTATTACTTCTGCCATTTGCAAATCTTTTAGTATACTTAGTAAATAAGATAATTCCAGGAGAGGATAAAATAAAGCAAACTGGAGCTATCTATATAGATGACAAATTATTAGAAACGCCAGTAATTGCCTCAGCTCAAGTTCAAAAAGAGACAGTTAGAATGGCAAACTTAGCAAAAGATAACTTCGAACTTTCTATGAAAGCATTTAATGAAGGTAATGAAGAAGATATAGCTAAAGTTTATGAAAATGAAAAACTTATAAATACTTTAGAGAGAGATATTGCAGATTACTTAGTTAAGTTATCTCAAACTGAACTTTCAGATGAAATCTCAACAGAAGTTACTTAAACTTTTAACGTAATAAACGACGTTGAAAGAATAGGAGACCACGCTAAGAATATAGCTGAACTTGCTATGGAAAAAATAACAGAAAAAGTTCAGTATGATGATGAAGAAAAGCATGATTTAAATGTAATGTATACAAGCACATTTGAAGCTTTAGAAATGGCTATAACAACTTATGATAAACGTGATACTAGAGATATTATAGCTGTAGGAAAACTTGAAGGTGCTATAGATGAGATGGAAAAAGAACTTAGAACATCTCATATTAAGAGCTTAAATAACAGAAAGACATCAGCTTATGGAACTGTAATATTCCTAGATGTTATAAGTAACCTAGAAAGAATAGGAGACCATGCTGTTAATATAGCAGGTACAGTTCAATAAAATAGGTTTACTTAAGGTTAATTTATATAACTTTAACTAAAAAAGATGCTACATATTATTTATGTGGCATTTTTTTATTTTTTATCTTAAAATTTTAATAAGAAAATCTTAATTTTACTCAAAAGTATGGCATAAATTGTTAATATAATATATAATTAATCCTTGTTATAATAGATATATCTAGGGAGTTTATATAGATTAGAGGAGATAATTATGAAAGTATTAGAGGGATATAGTGCGGAGTACTTTAGAAGTAAAGATTCTAAAGGAATAGAGATTTCTTTAGATCAATATAGAGGGAAATATTTACTTTTATCTTTTTATAGATATGCAAGTTGTCCGTTTAGCCAAAATAGAATTAATGAGATTATTAAAAGACAAGATGAACTTAATTCAAATGATATAGAACTTATAGGAGTTTTTCAATCACCTATAGTTAGCATAAATGAATTTTTAGGAGATAAAAATATAGATTTTCCAATTATCGCAGACCCAGGTAAAAAAATATTTGAAAAATATAAAATCAAAGAATCTATCTTAGGTTTTGTAAAGGTATATTTTAAGCCTAAGAATTTCGTAACACTTATTAAAGAATGGTTTACTATAGATAAGATGGAAGGAAATAAAACTACAGTTCCAGGAGAGTTTTTAATAGATAGAAACGGAAAAATAATAAAAGCTTTTTATGGAAAAGATATAGAGGATAATTTAGATTTAGATTATGTTTTAAAAACTGTAAAAAGTATAGAAAATCCAAGTGAAGATGAAGAAGAAAATATTAAACAGGAGAGTTAACTCCTGTTTATTTTTATGGAAGCGATATGTTAAAATAGATTTTAAGAGCGTTTTTTTGGAGGTAAGTTTTAAATTATGGAATATATTAGTGATATTAATATAAATGAAGCGATAATACATATTCTTGATAATAACGGGGGAGAGCCTGTACTTAATGAATATCCTTTAGAATTAAATGAAGATATTTATAAATTTTTACATAAGCATATAGATAAATGTTTTAAAGATGAAGAATTAAGATATGCTAAGTTTAAGCCTGAGAGAAGTATAAGCTTCGTTTTCCTTGCAAGTTATACATAAAAAATCTTTTGGAAAAATAATATCTAAAATTGAATCATAAATAAGAT